>CAZKUZ010000119.1:0-16404 GCA_964556045.1 uncultured Thermodesulfobacteriota bacterium
ACGGTGATCCTCAAGGGGCTGGCCGGCGAGATCAACGAGCGCCAGGCCCGAATGCTGGGGCGCGCGAAGGAACGCGCCAAGGGATTGCTGGACCTGGTGAAAGACCTCCTGGATCTCTCCAAGATCGAGGCGGGCATGCAGGTCCAGTATATGGAGCCGGTGGATATCGGCGGCTTGTTGTCCAAGGTGGTGGAACTCATGCAGCCCCAGGCGGAGCAGAAAGGATTGACTCTGGAGTTTGATCTGGAAGATGGCCTTCCCTCGGTCAACGCGGATGCGGCCAATATGGAAGGGGTCTTTACCAATCTGATCAGTAATGCTATTAAGTATACCCCTGAAGGAGGACTGGTGAAGGTCACCGGAAAGAAAGAAGGGGGATATATCCGGATCGATGTCCAGGATACGGGAATCGGGATCTCGGAGAAGGATCTCCCCCGGATTTTCGAGAGGTTTTACCGGGTCAAGACAGAGAAGACCCGGCAGATCGTGGGAACGGGATTGGGGCTTTCCATCGTCAAGCAGGTGGTGGACGCCCATCTGGGAACGATCGATGTGCAGAGTGTAGAAAACCAGGGAACCTGTTTTACGGTAAGGCTTCCCGTGGTTGCGAAATAGAAAGAGGAAACAAACCGGTAGAAACGGTACGAGTGGAGGAAACTTGATATCATGAAGGTTGCGGTGAAAGAGGATACGACGGCATTTGCGAAGGAGATTCAGCAGAAGTGCGGTCAGGACGTTCTGACGTGTTACCAGTGTCGCAAGTGTACCATGGGGTGTCCCATGGCGTTCAAGATGCGATTGAAGGTTAACGAACTCATGCGGGCCATCCAGTTGGGTTTGCGGGAAGAGGTTTTGTCTTCCGATACCATGTGGTGGTGCGTGTCGTGTGAAACCTGTGCCACGCGATGCCCCCAGGGGATTGAAATCGTGGAGGTCATGGATGTCTTGAGGGAGATGGCCTTCAAGGAGGGGTATTATATTCCTGTCGAGTCCATCGAGGCGTTTCACAAGGTGTTCTTGAGGTCTGTCGAGACGTATGGCCGCCTTTACGAGATGGGCTTTGCCATGGATCTGAACCTCCAGTTGAAAGACCCGTTGAAAGACGCGGATCTTGGACCGGTTATGATGGCGAAGGGGAAGTTGAAACTTCGGCCTCACAAGGTGAAGGATCTGAAGTCCGTGAAGAAACTGTTTGAGAATGTGAGAAAGCTTGAGGAGTCACGCGTATGAAATATGCTTACTATCCCGGATGTTCCCTGGAATCCTCCGCGAAGGAATACGACCTGTCGATTCGGGCCTGCTGCCAATACACGGGGGTTGAACTGATCGAGGTCCCGGACTGGATATGCTGTGGTGCCTCTTCCGCCCACGCGACCTCTCATCTCCTGTCCATTGCCCTTCCGGCGAAGACCCTGGTTCAGACGGAGAAGATGGGACTGCACCAGATTATCGCGCCCTGCATCGCCTGCCTGACGCGCCTGAAGGTGGCGGACATGGAAATGGAGGAAAAAGAGGATCTCAAGAAAGATGTGGAAACCGTCCTGGAGTCGTCCTACAAGGGAAGCGTCCGGGTTCGGAATGTCCTGGATGTCTTTCTCAACGACGTGGGCCTTGATAAGATAGAAAAGACCGTAACCACGCCTTTGAAGGGGTTGAAGGTGGCGTGTTATTACGGGTGCCTGCTGACCCGGCCGCCCCACATCGCCCAGTTCGATGATGTGGAGAACCCCCACAGCATGGATGATTTGATGCGGGCGATCGGCGCGGAAACGGTGGATTGGTCTTTCAAGACCGATTGTTGCGGGGTCAGCATGAGCCTGGCGGAGACGGACACCGCCCTGGTTTTGACGAACAAGATCCTCGAAGGGGCGAAAGACGCCGGCGCCGACTGCGTGGCCGTGGCCTGTCCCTTGTGCCAGTCGAATCTCGACCTTCGACAGAAGGCCATCGGCAACAAGTTCGGCGTTTTTTATGACCTGCCGATCCTTTACTTCAGTCAGTTGATGGGATTGGCCTTCGGGGCCACCACAATGGATGTGGGCCTGGAGAAGGTGATCGTAGATCCCTTTCCGGTGCTCGGTGCCATTTGACGTTGGGTTGAAAGGAGAACGGGGAAGGTCTCTTGGGAAAAGAGGCCTTCCCCGCGTTGCCGGAATTCCGGGTTGTGAAGTAACCCGCCTGCTTACCGGGTAGGATCCTCATGCCGATTTATGAATACCAGTGCGAAGATTGTGCGGACACCTTTGAAAAACTCGTAAAGAGAGGGGAAGAAGGGTCTCTTTCCTGTCCCAAGTGTGGTTCGAAGAACCTGAGGAAACTCCTGTCGGCGTGTTCTTACATCGGGGGAGAGGGGGGATCGGGCGCTTCTTCCTGCGCGGGTTGCACCGCGCCCAGTTGCGCCACTTGCGGCAAGTAGGTTATTTGGGCCGGGTCCGCTTCAGGGGTTTGAACTCGAAACGTTTTCCCCCGTCGATTTCGAAGAGTAGCCTCTCGGCCGTGTTCTCAATGACCGTGCCTTGGAATGCGTGGGTTGTCCCACAGTCATAGTAGTAGATCTGGTAGCGTCCCGCCTGGTCGGGAATTTCTGAAAGCCTGAGATTGAAGACCCGGCTCTTTCGCTGGGCGTTTCCCGAGGAAACAATCATCTCGTAAAAATGGGCGTCCTTGATCTCCATAGGGGTTTCCTCCTTTATACAGCCTTTGCCTTTAACCCCTTAACCCTTTGTTTTTATCCCTTACCCGTTTTATATCACCTTATCTTGCCATGGAAAAGGGCAACCTACCCGGAGATTTCGAAGCACCGGTCCGTCAGGTTGATGAGGGCCCAGAGGACATCCAGAGGCAGAAAAAGGTGAACCGTGGCGTTGACCAGGAGGGTAACGGCGGAGGAGAGCCCTTCCTCGCCTTTCCAGAAAACGTACCGGAGGGAAACCTTGGGAAGGCAGGGAATCTGGAACCCTTCGTCTCCCTCGGGAATGGGCGTGCCGCTTAGGGCCTTTATCACGTCTTTAAAATGGGAGGGATGATCCGTCCAGGCCTTTAAAACGTTTTCCGTTTTCGGAGGGTGGGATCCCGGGCCGAAGAAGGTGCGTCCTCCCGGGAGCTCGACGGGAGAGAGCCACTTCGGGCTCGGATCGACGGGTTTGAGATTCGCGAGGTAACTCAAGGCGACCAGGCCCTCCTGGAATGAGGGTGAACGGGGGCTGTCTCTCCACGATAGATGGCGGGTGGCGGGATCGATGATCAGGGTGTCCCCCAGAAACGGGAGATGGTATTTTTCTTGACCCATGCCCCCGAGTTCCTCCGGCCAGAACCTCTTGTCGGCCTGGTCGATTTCATCCCAGAGTGAACCTGGAAGGGATTTCCAGTCCCCGTAGGCGGGATTTTCGTCCGGTGACAGAATGCCGTTCATGGATATTTTTTATCACCCTGAAACGATTGATGGCAATAGCCATGGGGATGCAGGGATCATGCGATGGCACATGGGCGGCGAAGAAGAGGGGGACTTGACGTAAGCATGAGGTTTTGGGTACTCTTTTCAAGACGATATGAGATGAGGATTTTTGACCCGAGACCCAGGATGCCGTGATGAAACTGAAGGTAATAATACCGGAAAACGACCCCGAACCCCGTTCTTTCCCCCTCTACGGGGCCCGGGTTCCGGCGGGCTTTCCGTCGCCTGCCGACGACTTCGTTGAAAACACCTTGGACCTCAATACCCATCTCATCCGGCATCCGGCCGCGACGTTCTTTGTCCGCGTGGAAGGCGATTCCATGGTGGAGGCCGGGATTCACCCCGGGGATATCCTGATTGTGGACCGGGCGCTGGAGCCCCACGATAAGGCCGTGATCGTGGCGGCCGTGAACGGGGATCTGGTGGTCAAGCGAATGCGTCGCAGGAAGGACGGCAGGGTATTTCTCGAGTCCGAGAACCCCCTCTATCCCGCTGTCGAGGTATCCTCGGAGGCGGATTTTCACGTGTGGGGGGTGGTGACGTATGTCATCCACTCCCTCTCTTGAAGGGATGCCATGTCTTCGCTCTTTTTCCTGATAGACTGCAATAACTTCTATGTTTCCTGTGAGCGGGTTTTCGATCCGGCTTTGAGGAAAAAGCCAGTTATCGTCCTGTCAAACAATGATGGATGTATCGTGGCCCGTTCCGAGGAGGTCAAGGCCCTGGGCATCCCCATGGGGGCACCCGTTTTCAAATATCGGGCGGAGATCAAGCGCTACGGCATACGAGTTTTTTCCTCCAATTATTCCCTTTACGGGGATATGTCCCGACGCGTCATGGAGGTTCTGTCCCGTTTCACCCCGGGCATGGAGATCTACTCCATCGACGAGGCCTTCTTGTCATTCCCGGCGGGGATGACCGGTCATGCGGAGACCCTCGCGGAGGAGATGAAAGAAACGGTGGAGCGGTGGACGGGGATTCCCATTTCCATCGGGATTGCGACGACCAAGACCCTGGCCAAGGTGGCCAACCGGATCGCGAAGACCTTTCCCGGGCATGGCGGTATCTTTAATCTCGCGGCCTGCCGGGACGTGGACGACTGGCTGGAGAAGATCCGGGTGGAAGAGGTGTGGGGCGTGGGACGGCGGCACGCGAAGACGTTGAGGTCCCGGGGGATCTACACGGCCCGCCAGTTGAAGGATGCCCCGGATACCTGGATTCGACACCATCTCACCGTCATGGGGCTCCGGATCGTCTGGGAGCTTCGGGGGATTTCCTGCCTCCCGATCGAGGAGGCGCCGCCTCCCCGGAAAGGGATTTTGAGTTCCCGAACCTTCGGGAAATGGGTGGAGGCGCGGGAGGAACTGGAAGAGGCCGTGGCGCTCTATGCCTCGCGGGCGGCGGAGAAGTTGCGGAAGCATCACCTCCTTGCCTCTTGTGTCCACGTCTTCCTGACCACCAGCCCTTACCGGAAGGGACCTCAGTATGCCAACGCCGTGACGATTTCCTTGGAGAATCCCACCAACTACACGCCGGAACTGGTACGTGCCGCGCGGGAAGGAATAGGAAGAATCTTCAAAGAGGGATATCCGTATAAAAAGGCGGGGGTCATGTTCCTGGACCTGGCCCGGGAAGAGATCTGGCAGCCGAACCTCTTTTCTCCCTCGAAGGAAACCGGGAAGGAACGCCGCCTGATGCGCGCGCTGGATCTCATCAATCGTCGCTACGGTTCCGAGACCCTTCGCCTGGCGGCGTCCGGCCTGGAGAGACGATGGCGGGTGAACCGTTCCCGCCGTTCCCCCCGGTACACCACCCGCTGGGAGGAGCTTCCCGGGGTGACATAAGGGGATTGGTTGAGAGGCGCCCCGAAGGGTGACGTCAGGATAGAGGACGCCGAGCCGGCGGCCCCGACCCGCTTCGTTTGATTTATCCATCTATAAAATGAGTTTTGTCTATTCGCGTAATAAATATCTTGACAAATATTATTAAATCAATTACATTTAAAAAAGTAAGCAAGGGGAGACGATACGATGAAGTACGCCACAGACATTACCAGGATCATCGGGGGGACACCCCTCGTGCGGATCAACCGGATGGCGTCGGGGAACAACCTCGTCCTGGCGAAGCTGGAGATGATGAATCCTCTTGCTTCCGTTAAGGACCGTATCGGCTTGGCCATGATCGAGGCGGCGGAGAAAGCCGGGCGAATTCGTGAAGGGGATTTCATCGTGGAGCCCACGAGCGGGAACACCGGCATCGCCCTCGCCTTTGTGTGCGCCGCCAAGGGGTACCGGCTGATTCTGACGATGCCCGAAAGCATGAGTTGGGAGCGCCGGGAGATCCTGAAGCGCCTGGGGGCGGAGCTTGTCCTGACCCCGGCCGGTGAAGGCATGGAAGGAGCCCTCAGGAGGGCGAGGGAAATCGCGGAAAGCGAAGGCGCCTTCATGCCTCAGCAGTTCGAGAATCCCGCCAACCCGGAGGTCCATGCCCGAACCACCGGGCCGGAGATCTGGAACGACACGGACGGCCAGGTGGACATCTTTGTCGCCGGGATCGGGACCGGCGGGACGATTACCGGTGTCGGACGGTACCTGAAGAGGCAAAAAAGCTCGATCAAAGTGATGGGGGTCGAACCCGCAGAAAGCCCCGTGCTGACCGGGGGAGGGGCGGGGAGCCACGGGATCCAGGGGATCGGCGCGGGTTTTATTCCCAGAGTCCTGGACATGGAGGTTCTTGACGGGATCCTGACGGTCAAAACCGATGAGGCCAAGGATATGGCCCGGCGCCTGGCCCGGGAGGAGGGGCTTTTTGCGGGAATCTCCGCCGGGGCGGCCATGGCGGCGGCCCTCAGGATCGACGAAGAGGTGAAAGGTAAGGTTGTCGTGGTCGTGTTCCCGGACACGGGAGAGCGGTATCTCTCGGTTTCCATGGGATCGGAAGGAAACTGCTGCGACAATCGAGAAAACGAGGAAAAATCGACGGAGGCGTCATGAGTATTACAGTCCGCCTGCATCCGTTCATCGCGGGGGGTGAGATCCCCGCCGATCCCCTTGCCGCGGAGGGGACCACGGTGGGGGCTTGCGTGGAAAACCTGTTGAGGCGCTTTCCCTCCCTCAAGGAGAAATTGTTTTCCGGGCCGGGCCGGCTCCATGCCTATCTCGAGGTTTACGTGAACGAGGAGAGCGTGTATCCCCACGAGCTGGCCATGCCGGTGAGGGAGGGGGACGAAATATCCATAACCTATCTCCTGGCCGGCGGCTGATGGGCCGGGAAGGAGCGAACCATGTGGGAGTATACGGAAAAGGTCAAGGAGCATTTCCTCAATCCCCGGAACGTGGGAGTGATCGAGGATGCCGACGGCGTGGGAGAAGTGGGATCCCTGGCCTGCGGGGACGCCCTGGTCCTCTACCTGAAGGTGGATGAGAACGAACGCATCAAGGACGCGAAGTTCAAGACGTTCGGGTGCGCGAGTGCCATTGCCTCCTCGTCCGCGTTGACGGAAATGATCAAGGGACTACCCCTCGCCGAGGCGGAGAAGATCACGAACGAGGATATCGTCCGTTTCCTCGGCGGCCTGCCGAGACAGAAGATGCACTGTTCCGTCATGGGCCGGGAGGCCCTCGAGAAGGCCATCGCCGACTATCGCGGGGAGGCGGACAAGGCGGCTGAGGGGACGATCGTGTGTGAGTGCTTCGGGGTCACCGACCGGGAGATCGAGCGCGCCGTCCGGGAAAACGGGCTGTCAACCATTGAGGACGTGACGAATTTTACCAAGGCCGGAGGCGGATGCGAAAAGTGTCATGGAAAGATTCAGCGGATTCTCGACGGCATCCACGGGACAAGGCGGTCTCCCGCCGGGAGTCCCGATACGATGACGAACCTCGGGAAGATAAAACGGATCGAGGCCACGCTGGATCGGGAGATCCGGCCCTCTCTCCAACAGGACGGCGGGGACGTGGTGCTGGTGGACGTGGACGGCGATACGATTTACGTCCGGCTGCAGGGGACCTGCGCCGGATGCCGCATCTCCCACGTCACGCTGAAAGACACGATCGAGGCGAAGCTGCGTGAACTCGTGCATCCCGGCCTCGTCGTGCGGGAGGCCTGAAATGGATTTGATCTATGTGGACAACAACGCGACGACCCGGATAGCACCGGAGGTCCTGGACGCCATGCGGCCCTACCTGACCGACCTCTACGCCAACCCCTCCAGCATGTACGGGCTGGCCGGCGAGGTGAGTGCCGGGATTCAGACGGCCCGCACCCAGGTCGCGTCTCTTCTTGGGGCCGATCCCGAGGAAATTCTCTTCACCAGTTGCGGGACGGAGAGCGACAACACGGCGATCCGCGCCGCCATCCAGGCCCAGCCGGAGAAACGGCACATCGTGACAACCCGCGTGGAGCATCCCGCCATCAAGAACCTGTTCGAACACCTCTCGAGGCACGGCTGGCGGGTTACCTTCGTCCCGGTGGACGCGCGGGGTCATCTGGACTTGGAGTTCCTCGTCCGAAACCTTACACCGGATACCGCCGTGGTCAGCGTCATGTGGGCGAACAACGAGACGGGAGTCATCTTTCCCGTAGAGGAAATCGTCCGGGAGGTGACGGACCGGGGGATCCTCTTCCATACCGATGCCGTCCAGGCCGTGGGAAAGATTCCCATCAGCCTCAAAGAAGTCCCGATTGATATGCTTTCCCTCTCGGGGCACAAACTTCACGCCCCGAAGGGGAGTGGGGTACTCTATGTTCGGAAAGGGACTCCCTTCGCGCCGTTTCTCATCGGCGGGCACCAGGAACGCGGCCGGAGGGGCGGCACGGAGAATGTCGCTTCCATCATCGCGCTCGGCAAGGCCTGCGAACTGGCGCAGGAGCATCTTTCCGAGGAAAATTCCCGAGTAAGGGGCCTGCACGACCGGCTCGAAAGGGAACTGCGGGCCCGGATTCCGGGGACCATCGTCAACGGGGAGGGAGCCGACAGGCTCCCCAATACCACCAGTATCGGCTTCGAGGGCGTGGAAGGGGAGGCCATCCTCCTGATGATGGATCAGACCGGGATCTGTGCCTCGTCGGGTTCCGCCTGCACGTCCGGTTCCCTGGAGCCTTCCCACGTTCTGCGCGCGATGGGAGTTCCCTTCTCCTATGCCCACGGATCCATCCGTTTCAGCCTGAGCCGCTACAACACGGAAAGGGAGATCGATACCATCGTGGAGGTTCTTCCCCCCATCATCGCCAGGCTGCGGGAGCTTTCTCCCTTCTGGAACCCTCCCGAACCGCCGGGTGCCCTGCAGCAGCCCGAGCCCGGCGGGCAGGCGCGAATCCGGCCTTGAGGAGGTGAGACCCATGCGGATCGAGTCTATCGCCATCAGCCCACGGAAGGGAACGAGAAAGGTTCCCGTTTCGGAGGTCTGTTTGTTGAAGAACTACGGTCTCAAGGGAGACGCCCACGCCGGTACCTGGCATCGCCAGGTCAGCTTCCTCGCCAAAGAGGCGATAGAGGGCATGCGAAGGCGGGGCCTGGAGGTCGGGTTCGGGGATTTCGCGGAAAACATTGCCACCTCCGGGATCGACTGGCCATCCCTTCCCCCGGGCACAAGGGTGCGTCTCGGGAAGGAGATCGTGGTGGAGATCACCCAGATCGGAAAGCAGTGTCACACGAAGTGCGCCATCTATCAAACGGTCGGAGACTGCGTTATGCCCAGGGAGGGGGTCTTCGGAAGGGTCCTTGTCGGGGGAAGAATTCGTGTGGGTGACGGGATTGCCGTTCTTCGTTAAAGTGACAATCGGTAAGGGTTACCCACCCCCGAGAGGCGCCATGTAAAGCTCTATCCACACGTGGTCTTTGTCCTTGAGGGGAGTGTTCAAGTGGTTCGGCAGGGAAAAGTGACGCTGTCCGTTGAGACATAATTCTTCTATGTCGTCGCTAAGCTCTCCATCGTGGAGGATGTGAACCGATTTCCACAGAGAATCGAGCCGTTCCAGCAGTTCCTTCAAGGTCACATTTTTCTGATCGAGAAACATGTGGAGGGGGGGGGATCGAAAACACCGGTCAACTTGAAATTGGCGTCTACTTTTATTTCCATATTCTTCTCCGAAAAGGGTCTATTATCGCCGTTTATTCTTAAACCGCTTCAGGAGTCCCAGCGGTTTTAAGACGAAGCTCGGTTTTACCGGTTTTTCTCTCCAACATTTCAATCCTTTTTTCGAGGCGTTCCAAAGCCTGTTTGACCGGATCAGGAACAAGATGATGGTTCAAGTCGACTCCGCCGGAAATGGTATGATGCCCCGCCGGTTTCGCTGGGATCCCCACTGCCGTGGTGAAAGGGGGGATGTCCGACACGACCACGGACCCGGCCCCGATTTTACTGCCTTCCCCGATCTCGACGGGCCCCAGGATGATCGCGCCGGCCCCGACGACCACGTTGTTTCGCAGGGTCGGATGGCGTTTTTCCTTTTTCAGGGAGACGCCCCCCAGGACCACCCCCTGGTAGATGGTGACGTCATCTCCGATCTCAGCCGTTTCCCCGATGACGACCCCGGCGCCGTGATCGATGAAGAATCTCCGGCCGATCGTGGCCCCCGGGTGGATTTCGACCCCCGTCAGGGCCCGTGCGAGGAACGCGATGACCCGGGATGGAAAACGAAGGCGCCTTTTCCAGAGAAAATGGGCGAACCGGTAGGCCCAAATGGCGTGCATGCCCGGATACAGGAACAGGACGTCCCAGCGGCTCCGCGCGGCCGGGTCCCTTTCAAAAACCATCCGGATGTCTTCTTTAAACATTCTGAACATGGTTGACCCCGCCGCGATTTTTCAGGAGGCCGGCCGATGGAAACTCGATCTTCTCGCCGATCAGGTTTTTGAGCGTTATTTTCTGGAGGGTATCTCTCAGCGTTCGGCTCAATCCGATCCACAACTCACGGCTGATACAGGTATCGCTTCGGGGGCAGGCATCGGAACAGTTGACGCATTCGAGGAGAGAGAAATCCTCATTCATGGCCTTGATGAGGGTATAGAGGTCGGTTTTCGAGGGATCCACGTTGAGGATATATCCTCCCTTTGCCCCTTTGATGCTCTTGATGATACCGTTTTTCTCCAGCGGAATGGCCACCTGCCGTAGATAGAGGGGGGAGACATCCATTTCCTTGGCCAGCTCGTTGGTATTCATCCGCCTTTCCGCCTTCGCCAGAGTGATGATCAGACGGATACCGTAACGAATATTGGTGGGTAACTTCAGCATTCTGCCTTCTCCATTTTAAATGTTATTGATTTTATAATAATTGATATATTCATATTTGTCAAGGGAAGAAAGGTAAATGCCAAATCAGGAAATTCTAAGGTTGAGATATCTATGAAATTGCTTTTACATTCACACGGTTCTGGAAAGAGCCGTTTAATGTTATAGGAGAAGGCTGATACATTGTTTCACGGAGGGCCGGTTCCTGGCCCTCCGTGACGTCGGGTTCTTAATGTATGGGCATGACAACGGAAATCGTAAGGGTCTGCACGCCCGTTGCCGTGAATGTGACCGTCCCCGTTCGGATACTCGGGTATTCGTTTCTGGCGTGGGGAACGAAACTGCCGACTCCCGCGTTGCCATTCCCTATGAGCAGGCCGGTCGCTTTAGGAACAGGAAAAACGTGACTGCCGTTTATCGAGCCGGTGTCGTCCCAGGAGAAATCTCCTTGGCTCCCGGCAGTGCTGAAATCTCTCCCGTCCCACGCGACCGTTACGTTCACCGTGCCGGGCAAGTGGGTCGTGTCTCCCGTAAAGGCGATGGAATACATTTCATATTGCACGTTGTACTGGCTTCCCGTCCATGTCCCGCTTGGGCTGGTGGAAGGAGGACCCGAGAAGGAGCCGATATTGGCTCTGAGAACGTTGACCACGAATTGTGCCAGTCCAGACTGAGCCATGGCCCGCTTGGACGTGAAGAGAACCTGCATGGCCGTGCCCGTGAACAGGGCGTATTTTCCTCCCTTTACGATAAAATCGCGACGCGTAACCTTTCCCATACATTCCCCCCTTTTCTTTTTTGCCCTCTCTTTCGACGTGGAAAGAGAGACCATGGGTTGACACTCCAACTCACAAAAAAACAGACGAATAACTAACCTTAGCGCTTATAGTCGTGGGTAGGATAAATGAACGGATTTAAAGGCTGGTTCACGTATCACCCAGACATAGCACATTTAATAAATCAAATGCCGCAAAAGGTGTCAAGAGGGGTTGGGGATTGTATTGATGGAGGATATTCTGCTGGATGTTCCGGGATTACCGGAGGATCTGGCTCAGGAAGAGCTTGGTCCGTTCGTGCTTCGGATTGGAGAAGAATTCCTCCGGGGTGTTTTCCTCGACGATGCGTCCGTAGTCCATGAAGAGCACCCGGTGCGCCACGCTCTTGGCGAATCCCATTTCGTGGGTGACGACGATCATGGTCATCCCCTCCTGGGCCAGTTCCACCATGACGTCCAGGACCTCCTTGATCATTTCCGGGTCGAGGGCGGAGGTGGGCTCGTCGAAGAGCATGATTTTGGGGTTCATGCAGAGGCTGCGGGCGATGGCGACCCGCTGCTGTTGCCCCCCCGAGAGCTGACCGGGATATTTTTTCGCCTGGTCGGCGATGTGAACCTTTTCGAGATAATACATGGCGGTTTCTTCCGCCTTTTTCCTGGGGATTTTCCGGACCCAGATGGGACCCAGGGTGAGGTTGTCCAGAATGGTCAGGTGGGGAAAGAGGTTGAAGTGCTGGAAGACCATCCCGACCTCGGCGCGGATCTTTTCGATATTTTTGACATTGTTGGTCAGCTCCACGCCGTCCACGATGATGCGGCCCCGCTGGTGCTCTTCCAGGCGGTTGATACAGCGGATGAGGGTCGATTTCCCCGATCCGGAGGGGCCGCAGATGACGATGCGTTCCTGCCGCTTCACGGTGAGGTTGATGCCCTGGAGGACGTGGAGTTCCCCGAACCACTTGTGGAGATCGATGATTTCGATCATGGCGTTTTCTGAGGTTTTGCGTTCCGGTTCTTTCGTTTTCATAGAAGGATCCTTTGAAGATCAGGTAAAAGTTGTTCCGCCTGCCCGCATTGCCGGATTTTCGAGGGAGGTGGGAAAATCCTTTCGCCTTTGACCTTTTGCCCATCACCGCTGTTCCCCCTGTCCCAGTTCCCGCTCGAGTTTTCGGCTGTAGTTGGACATGGAGAAACAGCCGAGGAAGTAGAGAATGGCGAGGAAGATGTAGGCCTCCGGCGAGAAGCCCATCCACTTGGGATGCGAGAGGACCGACTGGGTGGTCTTCATCAGGTCCCACAGGGCGATGATGACCACGAGCGAGGTATCCTTGAAGGCCGAAATCAAGATACTTACCGTCGGAGGGATGACGATCTTCAGCGCCTGGGGAAGGATGACGAGACGCATGGTCAGAACGTAGTTCAGACCGAGGGATTCCGCCGCCTCGTACTGCCCCTTGGGAATTCCTTGCAGCCCTCCCCGCACCACCTCCGCGATGTAGGCGGCGGTAAAGAGGATGATGGCCACCTGGGCGCGGAGGATCTTGTTGATGGTGACACCCTCCGGCAGGAAGAGGGGGAAGATGATGGAGGCCATGAACAGCAGACTGATGAGGGGAACCCCGCGGATGAGCTCGATGTAGAGGATGGACAGCCATCGAATTCCCGGCATCTTTGAACGCCGTCCCAGGGCCAGGACGACCCCGAGCGGATAGGCCGCGGTCAGCCCGAAGACGGAGAGGAGCAGGGTGAGGGGAAGGCCGCCCCACTTGGTGCTCTCCACGGAGGGCAGGCCGAAAAGGCCCCCTTTCATCAGGGTTCCCATGACGAAAAGGCCCACCACCCAGACGTAGATGAGGGATTTCTTCCAGTTTTTGTTTTTGCTGCTGTAGTAGATCAGCCCGAAGAGCAGGAGCATGGCGATCAGGGGCCGCCACTGCTGGTCGTAAGGATAGAAACCGAAGATGATGAAACGGATGTTGGATGTAATGACCGACCAGCAGGCCCCGGCCGCCTTTTTGCACGCCCCCGCGCAGTCGGGACACCAGACGCTGTCGATGAAGGCCCAGCGGATGAAAGGGGGAATGGTTTTGTACAGGATGAACAGGGTAATCAGGGTGAGAAACGAGTTGAAATATCCGTTGAATAGGTTCGATTTGATCCACCCCAGAACCCCGACGCTGGTGGGGGGTGGTTTGACGACTTCGGCCTGATTTTCCTGGAGCAGTTCGGATTCGTTCATCTTTAGACTATCTCTCCACAAGGGCCGTTTTCTTGTTGTACCAGTTCATGAAGGCGGAGGTCGAAAGGCTGAAGATGAGGTAGACCGCCATAATCAAGGCGACCCCTTCGACCGCCTGTCCCGTCTGGTTGATGCAGGTATTGGCAACGGAAACGAAATCGGGAAAACCGATGGCTACCGCGAGGGAGCTGTTCTTCGTCAGGTTGAGCATCTGGCTCGTGAGAGGGGGGATGATGACCCGTGCCGCCTGGGGGAGAATGACGAGGTTCAGGACGTAGGGTGGCTTCAGCCCCAGGGCCATGGCCGCCTCCCGCTGTCCCTTGCTGACCGACTGGATTCCCGCGCGGACGACCTCGGCCACGAAGGCGGAGGTGTAGAGGACAAGCCCCGTCAAGAGGGCGATGAATTCGGGACTCAGCATGATACCGCCTTTGAAATTGAATCCGACCAAACGGGGGACATTCATTTTCAATGGGGCCCCGCACAACAACCAGGTGATGAGGGGAAACCCGAGGATCATGGCGGTGGATGTGATGAAGACGGGAAAGATCTTTCCCGTCTCTTCCTGGCGTTTTCGAGCCCATTTACGGAGAAAGTAGGAGGCCACGCATCCGACGAGAAGGGCGATGAGCATATATTTGTAGGCAGGTATGGAGGCCGGCACCGGAAGGGCCACCCCTCGGTTGCTGAGGAAAACACCCCGGACGGGATGAAGGGCCTGACGCGGCGAGGGGAGGGTTTCGTAAAAGATGGCGTACCAGAAAAAGAGTTGTAGAAGGACAGGAATGTCCTGCATCACTTCGATGTACCAGCCGGCGAGCTTCGAGACCAGCCAGTTGGATGAAAGGCGGGCGATCCCGATGATCGTTCCGATGATGAGGGTAAAAATGATACCGATGAAGGAAACCTTCAGGGTGTTCAGCGCCCCGACGATAAGGGCCCGGCCGTACGTGCTGGCCGCGGAATACGAGATGAGGGACTCCCCGATCTCGAACGAGGCCTCCTTGTGGAGAAAACCGAATCCTGTGGCGATGTTTTGACGTTTGAGGTTTATGATGGTGTTGGAAACAAGGTAGTAGGCGAGAAGGCCAACCATGCAGAAGACCACGATCTGGTAGAATATGGCCCGCTTCTTGGGATCGAGCCAGAAGGGGACCTTCTCGATTTCTTTGAGGTAGGGTTCCGACGTGGGCCTTGCTTCTTCCATTCTCCGCTCGCTTGAACCTGTAAGGATGCTCTTTTGCGAGTTTTAAGGTGAAGGGGGCGTGACAGGCACCCTAAGGAAACCCGTCACGCCCCCTTTGGAACGAATTAACGGAAAGGCGCGGCGTACATCAGGCCGCCCTTGGTCCAGAGGGCGTTGAGCCCCCGTTTCAGACCCAGAGGCGTGTTGACACCCACGTTCCGCTCAAAGATTTCTCCGTAGTTTCCCACGGCCTTGATGATATTGTAAGCCCACTTGTTGTCAAGGCCAAGGTCTTTTCCCAAGCCGGGGGTGACGCCGAGGAAACGCTTGACCCGGGGGTCGCTGCTCTGGAGCATCTTGTCCACGTTCTTGGAGGTGATGCCGAGTTCCTCCGCCTGGATCAGGGCCATGACCGTCCAGTTGACGATGTCATACCACTGGTCGTCGCCGTGTCTCACCACGGGCGCGAGGGGTTCCTTGGAGATGATCTCGGGAAGCAGCACATAGTCCTTGGGGTTGGGGGCGATGGAGCGGATGGCGGCCAACTGGGAAGAGTCGGAGGTGATGACGTCGCACCGACCCGCGAAGAAGGCCTTGTTCAGCTCGGCGGACTGCTCGATGACGACCGGTTTCCACTTCATCCCGTTTTTACGGAAAAAGTCCGCGGCGTTCATCTCCGTGGTGGTGCCGGGGAGGACGCAGACGGTAGCCCCGTTGAGTTCCTTGGCGCTTTTTATACCCAGCTTCTTGGGAACGAGGAACCCCTGCCCGTCATAGAAGTTGACATGGCAGAAATTGAGCCCGTTCACCGTTTCACGGGTGAGGGTCTGGGTGGTGTTGCGGCAAAGAACGTCGATTTCCTTGGACTGGAGCGCCGGGAGCCGCTGGACCGCGGTCAGGGCGATGTATTTTATCTTGCTGGCATCGCCGAAGACGGCGACGGCAATCGCCTTGGCGGTGTCGACATCAAGTCCCTTCCAGACTCCCTTTTTGTCCGGCATGCTGAACCCGAAGACACTTCCGTTGACGCCGACCTTGAGGTAGCCTCGTTGGCGGACCTCTTGAAGCGTTCCCGCCATGGCGGCGGTTGTCATGGCGATAAAAACCACGGCAACCATTAGAGCAATGATTTTGACGTGTTTCATAAATCCCTCCTGTTACGATAGGTTAAAAGTTACCACTGGGGCCGATAAAGGTCCCTTCCCCTTTTTTCTGATTTCCCTGAAGGTTGTGTGATGTGAGGCTTCCTCGTGGAATGGTGTGATAATAAGATCATTTCTCGCGTGGCCGTGGCCTGTCTCGGTTGGCATGATATCCCTACATAGCACAAACGCGTAAAATTGTCCAAATGAAAATGACTCGCTGGATTCAGGGATAAGTAGAGAATCCCCATTCCCCCGAATGGAGAAAGGAAGTGTCGTTTGCCATTTATTCACGGATGGATCGGAATGTTCAGATGATAGAGTTCAGTTCGGAGAGGAGTTTTTCGCCGTTGAGATTGTATTTTGAGATGACGTC
>CAZKUZ010000120.1:0-1583 GCA_964556045.1 uncultured Thermodesulfobacteriota bacterium
CAAGAAGAGAGTCGCGAAGGTCTACATCAAACGTATGGCCAGAAAGGCCCTGTCGCAGATTCAATAAAAAAGGAGAATGGTACCGTGAAAAAGATCGTTAATTTTACGCTGAACGGTGATCCCTACGAGGTCGCGGTCAAACCAAAGACGACCCTCATCGAGCTCATCAGGGACGAAATCGGCCTCACGGGGCCGAAGGTAGGATGCAACGCCGGGGCCTGCGGTGCCTGCACCGTCCTCATCGACGGCAAGGCCGTGGACAGCTGCTCCGTGCTGGCCCTGCAGGTCGAGGGCCACGAGATCGAAACCGTCGAAGGTCTGGCGGACGGCGAAAAACTCCACCCCCTCCAGGAGGCCTTTCTGGACGACGGGGGATACCAATGCGGATTCTGCACGCCGGGTATGCTGATGGCGGCCAAGTCCCTGCTCAACGAGAATCCTGATCCCACCATTCATGAAATCCGTCATGGTCTCTCAGGAAATCTCTGCCGCTGCACGGGCTACGTCCGCATCATCGAGTCCATCCACGACGCGGCGCAAAGAATGAAGAAGGAAGGGGGAGAATCATGAGCGAATATTCAGTCATCGGAAAACCCGTCCGGAGAATCGACGGGGTGGAAAAGGTCACAGGGGCGGCCCTGTACACAACGGATATCAAACTTCCGGGGATGCTCGTGGGGAAAATGCTGAGAAGCCCCCACCCCCACGCCAAGATCCTGTACATCGACACGAGCGCCGCGGAAAAGCTCCTCGGCGTCAAGGCTGTCATTACCGGCCCGAGGGACACCCTCGGCGTCAAATACAGCAACTGGCGGCGGTATCCGCACCTGATGGATGAAACCGCTCTGGCCATGGACAAGGTCCGCTACATCGGCGAACCCGTCGCGGCCGTCGCGGCCATCGACAACGATGTGGCGGAGGAGGCCCTGAGCCTCATCGAGGTGGAATACGAAATTCTCCCCGCCGTTTTCGATCCCCTGGAGGCCATGAAGGACGGCGCGCCCAAGATCCACGAGGGCCCCACGGTCCGCAACAACGTGAGCGAGGCCCGTCACTTCGAGTTCGGCAACGTGGACGAGGCCTTCAAGACGTGCGACTACGTGCGGGAGGATACCTTCTATCTCCATTCCGTCATCCACGCCTTCATCGAGCCCTACAACTCCGTGGCGCGTTACGAAGGGGACGGACACCTCACCATCTGGACATCGACGCAGACCCCCTATTACATCCAGACCCTGCTGGCCATGGCCCTCGGTCTCAAGGAAGGCAACATCCGGGTCATCAAGCCCCACGTGGGCGGCGGATTCGGCGGGAAGATGGAACTCTTCTCCGACCAGTTCGTGGCGGCCCTCCTTTCCATGAAGACGGGCAAGCCGGTCAAGGTGGAGCTGACCCGCGAGGAATGCTTCGAAGGGGGACGCCGCCGGCACCCCATGTATTACACCCTGAAAACCGGCTACATGAAGGACGGCAGGATCATCGCCAAGGAAGCCAAGCTCTACACGGACGGCGGCGCCTACAACGCCATGGGACCCACCTCCCTCTACCTCTCCGGGTTCTTCCAGATGTTCCCCTACTCCATT
>CAZKUZ010000121.1:0-5374 GCA_964556045.1 uncultured Thermodesulfobacteriota bacterium
GTTTTCAACCGAAAAATTTTTTAGGAGGAAAGAAAATGTCTGAAAAACAAGTTAAAGTTGAGATGGGAACCGTCGTTGATGAAAAAACATCAGAAGCCAGCGGAATCGATTCAATGAAAATGGGGCGTGATGACCAGCAGAAACAGGAGACGTCGAAGAGGCATTACCCGAAAACGTCGCTAAGCCCCATGGAACTGGAATATGCCTTAGCCCGTCCGGCTTAGGCTGCATGTGCAACGGGGGACGGTTTTCCGTCCCCCTCTTTTTTTGAAAACCAGCCGTAACCGAAAAAGCCGATTAACATCCATAGGACCGATGGAGTAAAATGAGCAAGGTGTTCTAAAACCTTTCCTTCAATTTCTTACACCAGGGCAACCGACGTTTCAAAAAATCGGTAAGAGGGCTGATGCCCCCCAAATATGTCTTCTTGTCCTGAACATTTGTTATAACATAGTTGTAACAAATGTCTTGACATATGTTATTACATCTTTTATGATTAATTTATGTGAGAGAAGAATGAGAGGCTTGTAGTAGGAACCTCTCGTGAAGATGGCCAAGGTGGGGTGATTGGGAGGCGCCCGGAAACCTGGTCGGGGTTCAACCGATGGGACTAAATGAGGAATGGTTCAAATTCCTTATCGTTTCCCGGAAAGGAAGGAGAAAGGGTATGAGGAATAGAGGTTTCAAAAAATGGGCTGGTTTTACACTAATTATCGTCGGTGTCGTTGTTTTCATGTTCTCCGTGACCGTTGCGAAGGCGAGGGCGGAGAAGTGTAAACAACTGGTGGTTATTTGGAACGCGGGGACCTGTCCCACGGCGTTTCTGAACATTGCCAAGGAATACACGAAGAAGACCGGAATCGTCATCAAGGGCGCCTTTGTCCCTTATGGTCCGCAGTGGCATGACAAGATTGCCTCGGAGTTCGCCGCCCACGGGTCGGGGTTTGATATCGCCGTCTGGGACAGCCAGTCAGTGGCGGAATTTGCCGGGGCCGGGCACTGTGTTCTGCTCAACGACCGTATCAAGAAATCCAAGCTCATCAGCTTGAAGGATTTCGATCCCACCGCCCTGGTTCGATACGGGGAATACCCGGACGGCAGCGGGAAGATCTGGGCCCTGCCCATCAACCAGGATGCCCTCGGCCTGATGTATCGGAAGGACCTCTTTGAGGATCCGAAAGAGAAGGCCGCTTTCAAGAAAAAATACGGTTATGAGCTGAAGGTGCCCGATACCTATCAGCAGGCCAGAGACATCGCGGAGTTTTTCACCCGCCCCAAAGAAGGGCTTTACGGGTGGGCTCAGTACGGCGGACGCGAATACGATTTTGCCACCAGCTCTTCCAACTGTTTTCTCTGGTCTTTCGGCGGAGAGCTGTGGAATCCCAAAACCCACGAGATCAAGGGCTACTTGAATTCTCCCGCCTCCATCGACGGCATCAAGTTTTATCTCGATATGTTCAAGTACTGCCCCCCCGGCGGTACCAACTGGGGGTTTGACGAGATCAACAGCGCTTTCCAGCAGGGGAAGGTAGCCATGGCCATGCAGTGGTATTTCTTTTTCGGATCCAACGCGGATCCCAAGGTTTCCAAGGTGGCGAAGGTGACGGGGTTTGCCAACCTGCCCGGGGCCATCGGACGGGATGGGAAATTCCGGCGTCAGTTCAGCCTGGGCGGCCAGGGCATGGGGATCAACAAGTATTCCAAGCACGTGGAAGAGGCCTGGAAGTTCATCGAGTGGTGGGAGCAGCGTCCCCAGCAGTGGAAGTACGCCCAGACATGCCAGAGCGCGCGTAATGACGTCCTTCACAATCCCGACTGGTACAAGCTGAACTCGTGGAACAGGCAGTTTTCCAAAGCCATGCAGTATACCAACGACTATTGGCACCTTCCGGAGTACATCGTCCTTCTCGATATCATGCAGGAGGAGATCACCAATGCCATTTCCAAGAAAAAAACGGTCGAGCAGGCCCTGAACGACTGTGTCAGGCGCCAGGAAAGGGAGCTGAAACGGGCCGGATATAAGATAACACGGACGAAAAATATTCCCGAGGTCCCGGATCAGATCGTTTCTCCGTGCGGGATGGACAAGGTTACCCCTATCGATTACAGCAAGTAACCGTTTACGCAGGGATGTCGTCGGCCACGAGCCGATGACATCCTCCTCCAATGGGGAATATCATGGAAGAAAGCAATACCCTGACCCTGAAACGCTTTGTCGCCCTTGCCGTCATTGCGATCTGGGTCGTCTTCGCGATGGCGCCGCTCGTTTGGCTGTTTATGTCGTCCCTCAAGACGCGGCTCGACCTTTTTTCCATGCCGCCCAAGTTTATCTTCAAGCCCACCCTTCACGGTTACGAGGCCCTTTTTATTACCACCTATGCGGATGGGACCCGGAAAGTTTCCGAGATCATCGGCACCATGTTCAATAGTGTCCTGATCGCGGGAATGGGAACGATCCTCGCCGTTGCCCTGGGGACCATGTCCGGGTATGCCGCTTCCCGTTTCGAGTTCAAGGCGAAGGGGGATTTCATGTTTTTCGTCCTTTCCACGAGGATGCTGCCGGCGGTGGCGGTTCTGGTTTCCTTCCATATCATGTACGCGCGGCTTGGCCTGGCGGATACCCGTTTCGGGATGATTCTGCTCTATATCCTCGTCAATATCGGGTTGGCCACGTGGATCATGAAGGGGTTTTTCGACGGAGTCCCCAAGGATCTGGAGGAGGTGGCCCTGGTCAACGGCTATTCCCGTTTCTGGGCCTTCCGGAAGCTGGTTCTTCCCATGGTCAAGGGGGGCATAGCCGCGACGACGGGATTCTGTTTCATCTTCGCGTGGAACGAGTTTACGTTTGCCTCCATTATTACCACCACCCGGGCCAAGACGCTCCCGGTGAGGATTTCCGCTGCGCTGGGAAAGGAGGGTTTGGACTGGGCCATGGTTGCGGCGGCGGGGATCCTACTTATCATCCCCATCGTTGTTCTCTTTTATCTTATCCGAAAACATCTCCTCATGGGGATGACCTTCGGGGTTCTCGGTAAAAAGGAGTAGGGGGGAAAGATGCAGGAGCACAAGATACCCAGGATGTTCAGCGACCGGGCGGTTTGTTATTTTTTCCTCTTTCCCACGCTCGTCCTGCTTCTCTTCCTCCTTGTCTATCCCTTCCTTTCCCTCATCTATCACAGCTTTTTCCGATACTCGGTTCTCAGAGCGGCCGTGCCCGCCAAGTTCATCGGATTTGACAATTACCTCTTTTTCCTGACGGACGACTATACCTGGCGGCGCTTCGTCTTTACAGGGAAATTCGTCCTTCTCGCCGTGTCCATCCAGTTCTTTTTGGGAGTGGCCATCGCCTACCTTTTCCAGACGAAGTTCAGGGGCCGGGACGTCATTTTTACCATGATCCTCATGCCCATGATGTTGAGTCCCATCGTGGTGGGCCTTTTCTGGAAGTACATGTTCAACGCGGAGTGGGGATTGGTCAACTACCTCTTGTCGCTGGTGGGTTTACCCGCCGTGGACTGGTTGGGGAATCCTACCTACAGCCTCTGGGCGACCATTATTGCCGACACGTGGATGTGGACACCCTTTACCATCCTGCTTGCCATGGCGGCCTTCAGCGGGATTCCCAAGTCCCTTTACGAGGCGGCCGACGTGGACGGGGCTTCGGGGGCCTTCAAGTTCTTCAATGTCACGCTTCCCCTCTCGGCGCCGGTCCTGGTTATTGCCCTCCTGTTGCGCCTGATCGATTCTTTCAAGCAGTTCGATCTCTTCTATGCCCTCACGGGTGGGGGACCGGGAGACGCGACGCAGACCGTCTCCTTCCAGCTTTACAAGACGGCGTTCCAGTATTTTTACACGGGCGAGGCGTCTGCCCTCGGGATGATTCTCCTGATCATCATTATCGGCTTGTCGTCCATTTTCATCCGTTACCTGACCTCGTTGGGGGAGAAACAGTCGGCATGAGCGAGAGGAGACAGTGCGTTGGCTGAGGTGACGCTTAAAAATCTGAAAAAGGATTACGGCGACGTGGCGGCGGTCAAGGGGCTCGATCTCGTCATCCAAGACCAGGAGTTTGTGGTGCTTTTGGGGCCCTCCGGGTGCGGGAAGACCACGACCCTGCGGTGTATCACCGGCTTGGAGAACCCAACGAGCGGGCGCATCCTTTTCGACGGGAGAGATGTTACCCATCAGAAACCGGCGGAACGGAACGTGGCCATGGTATTCCAGTTCTTTGCCCTCTATCCCCACCTGAAGGCGCGAAAAATCATTACTTTCCCCCTGCGCGCCCGCAAGGCTTCCAAGAAACACATCCGCGAGAAGGTGGAATGGGTTACGGAGATGTTCAAGCTCCATCACCTTCTCGATCGCTACGTGGGAGGCATGCCCCCGGGAGACAAGCAGAAGATCGCCCTGGCCCGCGCCGTGGTTCGTGATCCTAACGTCCTTCTCCTCGACGAACCCCTTTCGGCGCTGGACGAACAATATCGAGAGGAAATGCGCTGGCAGTTGGGGCGTATGCAAAAGGAACTGAAGGTCACGACCGTTTACGTCACCCATGATCAGCGGGAGGCGATGTCCCTGGCCGACCGGATTATCCTGATGAGGGATGGACGAATCGAACAGCAAGCCCCGCCCGACGAGATCTACCGTCGGCCGGCCAACGTCTTTGCCGCCTATTTCATCGGGAGTCCGGGGATGAATCTCTTTCCCGTGTCGCTGGAGGATCACGGCCTTTCCCTGGGAAAGGAATCGCGCCGCCTTCCCATACTCGGGGAGATCGAAAAAAGACTGGCCTCGACGGGACAGAGGGAGTTTATCATGGGGATCCGGCCGGAGTTTCTCTCCTTTGCCCAAACGGAATCGGGGGAAGGGAAATCCTGTTTTCCCGCCACCGTATTCAGTACGGAACAGGTGGGAAACTACAAGATCTTCAACTTCCGCGTCGACGAAGAGATCTATCACGGGATGGTGACGGAGGGAGACCTCTTGGAGGGAGAGGGGATGGTCTGTTTCGATATGAAACGGGTGAGGTTTTTCGAGAAGGTTTCGGGAAATGCGATTTTTTAAATCTTCGGGGCTGGGATAGCGTGTAGAACATGTTGCGTCTAAAAAATCTGTCGAAATCGTTCAGAAGAAAGCAGGCCGTTGAGAATCTAAACCTCAGGATTCAGAAGGGAGAGCTTTTCGCCCTTCTGGGGCCCACGGGAGCGGGAAAGACCACGACCCTCCGCATGGTCTCCGGGTTGGAGAAGCCGGGCAATGGCCAGGTGTTCCTGGAGGGGAAAGAGGTAACGGCTCTTCCGCCCCAGGCCCGGGACATTTCGTTCGTTTTTGAAGGACTGAACCTGGTTCCCATCTACACCGTCTACGACAATAT
>CAZKUZ010000122.1:0-2009 GCA_964556045.1 uncultured Thermodesulfobacteriota bacterium
AAGCAGCGTAAGGGGGCGGATTCCCTCATGGACCTCATGACCAAGGTCTCCGCCGCCGTGGCGGGAACGGGCTGATCGGGCCGATCCATGGATCCGACTGAACGACCCTACGCCGGCGTCATCTTCGATCTCGAAGGAACCATCGTGGATTTCCAGTGGAAGATCAATGAGGCCGTCGCCAAGGTCAAGGACGAAATCAGGGAGTGGGGATGGACGTCCCCGCTCCTTGGCATTTCCGACTACGCCGAACTCTACAACACGGGCATCCGGCTGGCCCCCGGAGAACCGGAGGAACGCCACTTCCTCGAGGTCGTGGATCGCATCTACGACGAATACGACAAGGACGCCCTGACCCGCTGGGGCCCCCAGCCGGGTGCGAGGGAGCTGCTTGCCGCCTTAAAAGCGGCTCACGTGCCCATCGCCCTCTGCTCCAACGTGGGCCGGAAGGCCATGGACGGCATCCTCCTGCTTCTGGGGTGGGATCGGATCTTCGACATCACCCTGTCGAGAGACGACGTGCGGTTTCTCAAGCCCGAACCGGAGGGCCTACGGCGAACGATCGAAGGGCTGAATCTCGCCCCGGACCGCGTCATCTTCATCGGAGACAGCCGCACCGACATCCGCACGGCGAAAAAGGTGGGGTGTCACGTGGCCGTCGCGGCGCAAGGAGAAAACACGCGGAAAGAGATGGAGCCCCTGGAACCGGATCACCTGCTGGCGTCGCTGGAACCGTTGATGGAAATCTTGAAACTAAGCTGAAAATCCGAAGCATGAAGGAATAAGAAAATCATGGAATGGACGGTCAAAACCACCGGTGAGTATCCCATCGAGGCGGCTGTCCGCATTCTCGGAGACGATCTCTTGATCGCCGTCTGGGGCGGCACTCACCCGCACATCGGCGCCGTGGGCATCGCCCATCCCCGTCCCAGTCTCAAGGATCCAAACGCGGTCAGTGCCACCGCGTCCGTCTATACCGTCCCGGGCCACAAGGAGGACGCCGTGGTCCAGAGGATGGCCACGGAAATCGCGGCCGCCCTCAACCGGATGGTGGTCGTCACCGCCGGCATCCACTGGGACAACCTCACGCCCGAAGCCATCGGAAAGATCGTCGATGGATGCGAGGCCCTCACGCGGAAGATCATCGAGGAAGCGGAGGAAAAGATAGGAAGAAAATCGAGTTAGCTTCAGGTGTTGGGTGATTAAGTTTTAGGCCACTTTAAACTTCTTTCTCACATAAAAGGACAAGATCATGGACAGACTCGTCGTCGGCATCTCGGGAGCAAGCGGCGTCATCTACGGCGTCCGCTTCCTGGAAATCGCCTCAAAACTGCCGCTGGAGATTCACCTGATCATCTCCAACGCCGCGAAAAAGAACCTGGAAATTGAAACGACCTACACGGCCCGTGACCTGGAGGCGATGGCGCACACGGTTTACGATCCCGGAGACCTCGGAGCCCCCGTCAGCAGCGGCTCCTTTCTCACGAAAGGCATGGTCATCATCCCCTGCTCCATCAAGACCCTCTCCGGCGTCGCCAACTCCTTCAACGACACCCTGCTGATCCGGGCCGCCGACGTCAGCCTGAAGGAACGCCGCAAGACCGTCCTGGTGGTTCGGGAAACCCCGCTCCACCTGGGACACCTGAGACTGATGGAGCGCGTCACGGAGGCCGGAGCCGTCATCTTTCCGCCCATTCCCGCCTTTTACCACAAACCGAAACGGATCGAGGACATCATCGACCACAGCGTCGGCAAGGTCCTCGACCAGTTCGGCATCGAACACCACCTCTTCAGACGCTGGGGCGAAACGGAGAAATAATTTGAAATTCGACATCCTCTGGCAAACCTGCAAGCCCTACCTCGAAAAGGGTCGGGCCATCGATCTCGTTCACACCCGGATCAGCACCGATCTCGCCTGGCGGCTCCTGAGAGAAGGCGTCGGAGGGGACGAAGCCGTCGTCATTCCCGCCGTCATGCTCCACGACATCGGCTATTCCCAGATCGACGACAAG
>CAZKUZ010000123.1:0-12508 GCA_964556045.1 uncultured Thermodesulfobacteriota bacterium
ATCCAGCGGGAAATCTTCCGGAGTTTCATCCGCCTCTCCAACAAACTCGGCCTGCCCCTCAACGTTCATTCCCGCTCGGCCGGGCGTCACGCGATCGCCATCCTGCTCGAGGAGGACGCCCGAAGGGTCCAGCTCCACGCCTTCGACGGGAGGGCCTCCACGGCCATGCCGGGGGTGGAGGCGGGGTTCTTCTTCTCCATTCCCCCCTCCGTGGTCCGTTCCCGGCAGAAACAGAAACTCGTCAAGCAGCTTCCCCTCGAACGCCTGCTCGTCGAAACGGACAGCCCCGTCCTGGGCCCTGATCCCAAAAAGAGAAACGAACCGGCTAACGTGCGGCAGGTCATCGCGGCCATCGCCGAGATCAAAAAGGCCAACGAAGAAACGATAGCCGAAGCTATCTTCGAAAACACCAAACGTTTGTATCAGGCATCAGCCTTTTTCAGAGGATTGTAAGCTCCGGTATTTTACCGGGCTCCGTTAGATTGCGGAGATGGTTCATCTCCGGATAATTCAGCAGGAGGAAGACTTGTCGGATCATCCTCCACGGGAACGGGACGAACCACCCCGCAACAATTAACGGAAACCGCTACGGCACCGCCGGGCACTCTCTTCCACAGCCCATCCTCCCACCGATAGATGGCATACCCACCTTTAACGGGAGTGGTACCGACAATCCAGAGTGTTCCATCACTTCCGATTCCCACATCCCTGGCTCTCCCCGGCATGATCACCCATCGTTTTCCCACCCGCTGAAAAATCTGGTTCGACGTATTCACCACACACGGACTGCCATCCGGACCCACGTCGATACGAACAGCACCGCCGGACCTCCTTTTCCACATTCCTTTTCGCCAACGATAGATATCATACCCTCCCTTTACCGGATTAGTGCCTATGATCCAAGCGGACCCGTCACTTCCGATGCCGATATCCCGCGCTCGCCCGGGCATGACCATCCATTCCTTCCCGGTCCACTGGAAGATCTGACCCATCGCGTTCACAATCCATGGTCTGCCATCCGGCCCCACATCAATACGAACGGCACCGCCGGCAACCCTTTTCCAGCCTCCGTTCTCCCATTTGTAGATGGCATATCCACCTTTAACCGCGCGAGCACTGACAATCCAGACGGATCCATCCGCCCCGACCCCCACATCCCGGGCGTGACCGGGTACGGGCATCCATTCATTTCCCACCCATTGGAAGATCTGACCCGATGCATTTGCAACCCAAGGCCTGCCGGGAAAGTTCCGGACATCGGATATGCCGTTCGCCCGCGCCGGCGCCCCTGGAGAACCGGCCCCGTCAAGCGTAATCTCGGAATAATCGATACAGCAGACACACCCATCCGAAATCCTGAAACCACGAATGGTCCTCCCGACAGACACCCGGAGCTCGACAGGGGCATACTCGTCTTTCCCTTTCGATGAAACCGCCTGAAAGGTCATAACGGTTTCCCAGCCGCCTTCCCGCTCAACCTCCAGCTTAACGAGGCTCCGGCAGTTCAGATTCCTTCCGGTATCAAACCGGACAAACACATTCTCGACATACCTGGGAGCAAACAGGTAGGTATGAGCGCCTTTGAGGCAGCAACATCCCCTTTCCTGGTTATCGTTATGTACGCAAGAAAAGGTGTTCCGATCAGGGTTTCCAACCGGCCCCGCGTGGAGCCGCGCGGGAAGCAGACATAAGAGCAGAAACCATAGCAAAATCATCCTTTTTCCTTTGAGACTTATAAGACATGTTACACATTTCATGAATCTCTCCCGTTTCGTATCATTTTGCTTTTTAAATCCCTCAAGGCCCAGTATATCCCATCTTCTCCGCCTGTGAGAACAGTATAATATTGATAACTTTTTCCTTGTTTCCCCAGCTATTCATTCGCGTTCCTTTCAGGGGTAATTCAACTCGCATATCCTTTTTCGCGACCAACCAGTTGTGAAGGGTTACGTGTTTCTTAGATTTATAACTTGCAGTAAGTCTGTAGCTTCCCTTGGGTAAAGCGTCAACGGGAAAAGAATAACTTCCATCGGATGAGCTCCAAGTTTCTTTAACGACATTATTGTTACCGTCAAGCAATGTCACATGGGCATCATCCACCGGCTTGCCATGATGCGTAACATATCCTGAGATATAGATATAGTCTGTCTTCTTTGTCAGCCATAGCTTGTAAACACGGGCGCCCTCGGGTGCCATCCGGATAGATTTCCCGGATACCATCGGGCCATGCCAAAAACCCAATTCCCAATGAATGCTGCTATTATTGCTTGGGGGCCAAGACAGCCATTCATACCCGGCCGGTGCGGGAAGTTGAAGCCCGTTGACGGAACAGGAAATTGAAGCATAGTTTCCGGCCGCCAATCCAAACCGGAACTTACCCCTTTTGTCGGTTCTTATATATCCTAATATCTCATGAGAAATCCCCGCTCCCGATCTGGCCTTTTCGTAGGCGTTCCTATCTTTAAACCAAACACCTTGCACTTCCACAGGTATGCCGCCGCGAGGAATACGAAGTTGATTTCCATTTTCATCATAGAGTTCCACTATCCCATCGAACATCACAGGAGAAGATGTAGCTACCGCCACAAGGAAGGTCGCTTTGAAAACCTTTCCCCCCCGGCCCACCACCACAGCCGTGATTTCAACATTGCCTTCCGTGGTTCCGGCTTTAAAGAGGCCATCCCGATCGATACTTCCAATCCTATAATTGCTGACCTTCCATTCCTTTACCGTGACATTTTTCTTACGTCCCGAGGAGTCTTCAAGCCAGGCGATGAAACGCCTCTTTTCCCCAGTTTTCAATATCAGTGAGGAGGCTTTTATGTTTTTCTGCGGCCGGATCACAAGCTGATACACGGGGAGGAGATTCGTGGACGAAGGGGTATTGCCCCCTTGTCTGAACGGCTTTTTTTCATGAACCCTCTCACCCTGATGATTAGGAACATCGACCTGCCCGATTTTCGTACCCGTTCCGGAACCACCCCGGTATCTCAGGCGGATGGTTACATGGGTTCCCGCTTTCGGAATCACGACATAGGTCCCCGGCCGAAGGGTATGACCGATGATATCCGGGTGATTCCTTCCCCCGCAGACAACCACGCGCGCGGTCGGGTTCATCGGCGTCACCGCCGACCAGATGCAGTATTCCCCGGACCCGCCTTCCACGCGGACAATAACTGCGGGTTTTTCCAGCGTAAGACGGTTTCCTGTCGTCTCCGCATTTTTCATGCCCCAGCCCTTCGTCTGCTTTCCCCACAGGATAAGGGTTTTTCCGACCGTGTTTGCGGAGGCAGTCGGGGAAATTGCGTTTGACTGTTCCGCGCCGGTATCTGCCTGTTTTGTGTCTTCTCTTCCGCCTGAGAGTCCTCCTTTGCCCCCCGGTTCAACACTTCCCTGAGTCACGGGATATTCAATACACACCGAAGCGGCCATGGTCCCCATCGCCCCGTTACCACTGCAGGATATCGTATAATTCCCCGGGGTCAACAAAAGGCTGCCCCGGCTTTTCCCGCGATAACGCGCGTAAACAACTTTTCCATCTTCCCGCCGGATGGTAAAGTTTTCCGCAGAGGAAACGACTCTGATTTTTCGGGGTGTCATGCCTCCAATGGTAAACCTCCCCTGTTTGAACCTGCCCCCTTCCGTGTAATTGGGTCTGGCCGAAGCACAGACTGTTTTTTTAAGAATCGCTTTTTTCCCAGGTTTGCTTTTCTTGTTGGATTCTTCTGGTTGTTGTGTTGCTGACGCAGTGTTTTGAGTTTCATTAGCTGTTTGGCTGGTTCCTTTCCCTTCCGCTCCACTCCCGGAAGATACGATATGATAAGCGAGTTTCAGGTAGGCGTTTCGTCCGGGCCCCACCTCCACGCGATACTGACCAGAAGGTAAAGTCAGCGTCTCAATACCAATGGGACTGGCCTGCCAAGAACCTCCGTTTTTGCTCTCGAGTCTAAAGAATTCCCGCCCCTTCAAGTCATAAATAGCGAAACCGGTCCCCGAGAAAAATTGCCTCATACCCGTGCAGTGTCCTGTTCCGACCTCCAGCGTGTGAACCTGAAAATTACATGCCACCTTTCCTTTTGGAACACGAATGAGAAACGCCTGAGGGGAACAATTGGAACTGATGTATGGGGTGGCATACTCAGACCTCCCGGTAAAACTCTGGGCTCCCCCGGCATACGTGGAAGAAACGTTTGTCTTCGTATCGCTATCTTTCGCGTTTTTCTTGGAACTCATTCCGGTAATCTTCCACTTTTTCCGTGTTGGAGTTCCCCCTGCATTTTGAACACCGGGGATACTCCCGCCCTTTTGCGCCTGGCCTGTATTTCCGGTTGTCGCCCCGCCATTGAGATATAAAACCCACGGATGGGTGCCATTAAGTCCCGTTCCTGTGCACGTTCCCGTTATACGGTCCCTCCCTATTTTCCCTTCATAAATCTGCCGGCAGGGCCCGTTCCACCCCTGGCCAGAACAATCACGTTCCATGACCACCGTGTCGCCCGAGATTCTTCCAACAATGGGATCAACGCGGTGATGCGGGCAACAGGTCCACTCCGAGGTCCCAGTAATCCGTCCATTTTTGATCTGGAGCTGCCAGGTGGATTCCCACATCTCCTGAGTAACGCGGTAGGTTCCGCTGGTAAATGCGGAGGCAGATTCATACCGCCCGCCAACTACTTCGTTATTCTCGGTTTCAGTTTCGTTTTCCGTGTCCGAAACATCTCGTTTTTCAGCGCCGATGGCGCCTACCGCATCGATATCCGCTCCCATACAAACCTGGGTACCGATTGTCTGCGGTTTTCTCGGCACATAACGGTTCGCATCCGTTATCCTCACGTAACTGAACTTATCCCCCGGCGCCGCCTTCCCGTGAATGTCCAATCCCGTCGGCTGTCCTCGAACAATTCCCAGATCTATCCAGTTCACCCCGTCTTTACTGATCTCGACTTTAAAGGGTTCCACGTCCGGACCAAACTCAAACACATAAAGATCGAGACCCTTTACATCAACGAGATAATTGTCCGTAAATTTCAGGGTGATACTCCCACCTTTTCCAAGTGAAACATCACCCTTGGCCCCAACCGCTGAAGGTCCTCTTTCCTTGTTCCCGTCGGGAGGTCCGATAGCCGCGGTTCCATCCCTCTCTCCAGTTCCGATACCTGGCTTAAAGCTTACAACTTTGTCCGCAAAAGACCTTTCACCTAAAGGGAAATTTACCCCCCTGTACCTGCTAACAAAGTTTGAACTTCCGGATCCGCTTTGAACCTTCCCTTTCGTCCCCCGTGATCGGTTCAAAATAGCGCCTTGAGACACCATCCCATATTTCAGCTCAATGCTGACACTTCCACCCGCTTCTGGAAGAACGGTGTACGTTCCAGGCAGAAGAGTATGGCCGATAATGCCTGGACGGCCTCCGCCACTGCATACCACGACCCTCGCCGTTCGATTCGTCGAAGTCACTGCCGACCAGATACAGTAACCTTTCGAATTATCTTTTACGGAAACAATCGTCGCGGCCTGGGTAAGCGTCAATCTGTTACCCGTTATCTTAGCGTTCTTTATTCCCCATCCCTTGGTCTGTTTACCCCAGAGAATCAACTTCTCTCCGGACGCGAACGCAGAAGAAAACAGAGAAAACAAAACAAAAATAAAACACAAAAAATAGACGTTACGATTTCTAAGTATCGATTCCTTAAAAAAATCGCTCATTCTCTCTCCTATCCTTTATGGTATAAACCAATTCCCTCTATAAACTGAGCCTCCGAATTAATCGTCGTCAAGAATGTTATAATGGGAGCAGGTGCAAAAGACGCGTCAAAGGTAGAATACTCTAATATCCGATAACCTTTAAGAAATCCCCCATTCCCACTGTTGGTTTAATGGGCGGGACGGGGAGATTAAATTTCCGTACGCCATCCCTTTATCGCCCGGTAATTTTTATCACGCGGCCCAACGGCTGTCAATGACAAGTATACAGCCTCACCTTGACTTTTCAGGCAATAATCGATAGGTTTCCTACTCGTAGTAAAGTAAGGTTCAAAAAAAAGACGGAAAGGCGAACGGCCAATCTGCGAAGAAAGGAGTTAAATATCCATGAAAAAAGTCGACACGGAATTCATCAGGAACATCGCGATCATAGGACACGGAGGAGACGGAAAGACCTCGATCACGGAAGCCGCCCTCTTTCTTTCAGGCGTAAACACCCGACTGGGCAAGGTGGATGACGGAAGCTCCCTGATGGATTTTGAGCCGGAAGAGATCAAACGCGGGGGCTCCATCCTCGCGTCCATCGCCAACTTCCCCTGGGACAAGCACCTCATCTACTGGATAGACACCCCCGGGTACGCCAACTTCATCGGGGACACCAAGGCCTGCATGCGCGTGGTGGACGGCGCCGTGGTCGTGGTATCGGCCAACGACGGCGTCAAGGTTCAGACCAACACCGTCTGGGATTACGCCGACGAATACAAAATTCCCAGGGTCGTCTTCATCAATCGGATGGACTCGGAACGGGCGAACTTCGAGGCAACCCTCGATGACCTGGAAGACAACTTCAAGGGGATGCGGATGGTTCCTCTCTACTATCCCATCGGCAAGGAATCGGATTTCAAGGGCATCGTCGATCTTTTGGCTCAAAAGGCCTACATCTTCGCCGACGACGCCTCTGGAAAATTTGAGACGCAGGATATCCCGTCGGATCTTGCCGACACGGTAGCCTCTTTCCGCGAACGCATGATCGAGGCCCTGGTGGAAGCCGACGACGACCTGATGGAAAAATACCTCGAGGGAAACGAACTCACAAACGAAGAGCTACTGGGCTGCCTCAAAAAGGGAACGTGCGAACGGCAGTTCGTTCCGGTCGTCTGCGGCTCCGCCGCGAAAAATATCGGTGTAACCCAACTCATCAACCTGGTGACCGCCGCTTTACCCTCGCCCATCGACCGCGGCCCCGTCAAAGGAAAAAAGCCCGGAACGGACGAGGAAATCACCCGCGACCCGAATCCGGACGCCCCGTTCTCGGCCTTTGTTTTCAAGACCATCAGCGACCCGTTCGCCGGACGGCTGACCATCTTCCGTGTCTATTCCGGCACGGTCCACGCGGATTCGACCCTGTACAACGCCACCAAGGACGTCAAGGAACGGATCGGCCAGATCTTCCGTCTCGTCGGCAAGAAGCAGGAAGGGGTCGGCTCCGCCTCGGTGGGAGAACTGATCGCCGTGGCCAAGTTGAAAGAGACCACGACGGGCGACACCTTCGCCGATGAGAAGGATCCCATCGTCTATGAACCCGCCAAGCTCCCCAATCCCATGATCACCTTCGCCCTCAAGCCCAAATCCCGAGGGGACGAGGACAAGGTCGCCTCGGCCCTTCAGCGCATGATGGAAGAAGACCTGACCATCCAGTTGGGTAGGGACGAGCAGACCCGAGAGCTCCTCATCACCGGGATGGGGCAGCTTCACATCGAAACCACCCTGGAAAAACTCAAGCGGAAATTCGGCGTGGAGGTCGATCTGAGCCTGCCGAAGGTCCCCTACAAGGAGACCATCAAGAAGACGGTCAAGGGCGTCATCTACCGTCACAAAAAACAGACCGGCGGCCACGGCCAGTTCGCCGAGGTTCATTTTGACATCTCTCCCCTCCCCCGCGGCAAGGGATTCGAATTCGAAAACGCTTTGACAGGAATGAACGTGCCGAGGGGCTTCGTGCCCGCCGTGGAAAAGGGAATCCTGGAAGCCATGGCCAGCGGCGTGGTGGCGGGATATCCCGTCGTGGACGTCAAGGTCCGCTTCTACGACGGAAAATCCCACGAGGTCGATTCTTCCGAAATGGCCTTCAAGATCGCCGCGTCCATGTGTTTCAAGAAAGGGGTCCAAGAAGCCAGTCCCGTCCTCCTGGAACCGATCATGAAAATGGAAATCATCACGCCGGAGGAAAACCTCGGCGACATCATGGGAGACATCAACAGCCGCCGGGGCAAGGTCCTGGGAATGGACTCCAAGGGTAAGTACCAGATCGTCAAGGCCCTGGTTCCCATGTCGGAGGTTCTCCAATACGCCCCGGACCTGAGATCCATGACGGGAGGGCGCGGGAATTTCACCATGGAATTTTCCCACTACGAAGAGGTTCCGGCCCACCTCAAAGACAAGATCGTGGCGCAGAAAGAGGCGGCGGAAGAGGAATAACCTCCCGACCCGGCAAGGGGACCCTGACATACAAAAACTTGAAACCCCCTCCTTAGAGGTGTAAAATGAAGGCGGTGATCCAGAGGGTTTCGCAGGCATCCGTCAAGGTAAAGGGTGAAACCATCGCTGCCATCGATAAGGGTCTGCTCGTTCTCGTGGGAATCGGAAAGGGAGACTCAGAAAAGGATGCCGAATTCTTAGCCAAGAAGATCTCCGGGCTTCGCATGTTTGAGGACAAGAAAGGGCATATCCATTACAGCGTCAAGGAGGTGAACGGAGAAGCCATCGTCGTTTCCCAATTCACCCTTTACGGGGACTGCCGTAAGGGGAGGCGTCCCTCGTTCACTGAAGCGGAATCTCCGGAAAAGGCCAAGACTCTCTATCGCACCTTCGTTCAAAAGCTGGCCCTGGAAGGAGTCCCCGTTCAAGAAGGCGTCTTCCAGGAGATGATGGAAGTCGCCTTGATCAATGACGGTCCTTTCACGCTTCTGGTGGAAAGTCCATCTAAGTAGTCAGGCGGCCGATAAGGTTGCCTGAGGTTTTCTTCACCCTCTCACGGGAGGTGAGAAAAAATGGAAAAGGTCTCAAGAGACAGGCAGCCCGCCGTGGCGGGGATGTTTTATCCCGCCTATCCCGATGAACTGTCCGAACAAATCGACTCTTTCCTGAGAAACGCGAATCCCCCTACCATTCACGGCCAGATCCTGGCGCTTGTCAGCCCCCACGCGGGTTATGTCTACTCCGGACAGGTCGCCGCTTACGGATACAAGACCGTGATGGGAAAATCGTACGATCTCGTCGTCGTCATCTCGCCAAGTCACAGGGCCTATTTCAAGGGGGCGTCCGTCTACGCCGTGGGGAACTATATCACCCCCCTCGGCATCGCCGAGGTCGACCGGGAGGCCTGCGCGGCCCTCATGGCCCAAGACCCAACCATCCAGTTTCATCCCCAGGTGCACGAACAGGAACACGCCTTAGAGGTTCAGATCCCCTTCCTCCAACGGGCGTTGACGGATTTTAAGCTCCTCCCCATCGTGATGGGAAACCAGGACTACAGCACGTGCGAGCGCCTCAAAGACGCGCTCCTCAAGGTTGTCAAGGGGAAAAACGTCCTCATCGTGGCGAGTTCCGACCTCTCCCACTACCACCCCGACGGGGAGGCTCGAAACCTCGACGCCCGCGTCGCGGAGGCAATCGAACGTTTCGATCCCAAGGGCCTGCACGAAATCCTGAATTCCGGAAAGGCCGAGGCCTGCGGCGGAGGGCCCATGATCACCGCCATGCTCACGGCCGCCGCCCTTGGGGCGCGCCATTCCAAGGTTCTCACGTACGCGAATTCCGGGGACATCACGGGGGACCGCCAGGCCGTCGTCGGCTACCTGTCCGCCGTTTTCTACAAAAACGGGGACGATTCCTCCAAAAAGAAGGTAGGGGTCGACCTGGGTCTGACGGAAGAAGAGAAACAAATCTTGCACACAATCGCGAAAGAGGCCATCGAAAGCAGACTCGAGGGGAGGCCCCTTCCTCCCCTGCCATCTCCTCTCACGCCCACCCTCGAGGAATACCGCGGGGCCTTCGTAACCCTCACGAAGAACGGAAACCTAAGGGGTTGCATCGGGCTGATCCAGCCGGTCAAGCCCCTGGCCGCCTCGGTCCAGGAGATGGCCGTGGCCGCGGCCTTTCAGGACCCGAGGTTCCCTCCCTTAACCAAGGAGGAATGGCCGTCCATAGACATCGAAATATCCGCCTTGACCCCCTTTAAGGAAATCAAGGATCTTTCGGAGATCCAGGTGGGCACTCACGGCCTCTACATCCAGAAGGGTCCTTACTCGGGCCTGCTCCTACCGCAGGTCGCCACGGAGTACGGCTGGAACCGTGAGGAATTTCTCCAACAGACCTGCATCAAGGCCGGGCTCCACCCCATGGCCTACAAGGATCCCGACGCGAAAATCTATATCTTCTCCGCGGATATCTTTTGACTCGTCGAAAGGAGAAAAATGGCAAAAAAGCTCCTCGTGGTGGACGATGACACCATTTTTCGTCAGATGCTCATCGAGATCCTAAGCTCCCAAGGTTTTGAAATCCTCGAGGCACGTGACGGTGAAGAAGGCCTCGAGCAATTCAAGAAGGCCGGCCCCGACCTGGTGGTTATCACGGATATCCGCATGCCCAAGAAAAACGGCTTTCAAATGGCCCAGGACATCCACGCCCTCTCCCCCGCCACGCCCATTATCTTCATCAGCGGGTGGTACGATCCCGGCAAGATCTACGCGGGAAAAGGGATCGAGCCGTTGCCAACGAAAAACAAATCGCCCCACATCTACTTTTTGAAAAAACCCTTTAGAATTTCCCAGCTTATTTCCCTGATAGATGAAACCGCCTTCGCGGCTCAGGCCCACGTGGCTTAGGCCTCTTTCGATTACACGGGAAGAAAGCCTTTACGCCTCCGAATCCTCGGCCGAACAAGGTCGGGATTACTTCCCGTCTCTCGTTTTCCACGAAAAGAAGAGATAGATTCCCACTATGAGAAACGCGGAAACGATCAAGGTGAGGAGGAAGATATTATAATGAATGCTTGCCACATGGTACACGGAAATGAAATAGAATAGAATCACCCATATAATCAAGGGAAACCACGAAAACACAGCTCGCTTCATTGACGGATCCTCACGTAACGGCCGGAACAGAAGTCCGGCTCTTCTTTTTTAAATACCCAACCAGCACGACGAATACCACCACGCCCACCAAGTTGTAATGCACGTGGGGCAGAAAGAGTAACACCGAAGGGATAAACATCAAGGCCCTTATCCCGAGGGGAACCGACTCGTAAAGCCACCCCTCCGTGACAATCGTCAAGGCGAACAGGCCGAGGGTCGTGGCCACGATCGCCCTCAGGATTTCGATCCACGAGCCCACGAATACCAGCCCCGGGCCGTACACGAAAACGAAGGGGAGAATGTATTTCGCGATTCCCAGCCTAAAGGAGGTAAACCCCGTTTCCATGGGGTTCGAATTGGCGATTCCCGCCGCGGCAAAGGCCGCGAGGGCGACGGGTGGTGTGATCGCGGAGACCAGTCCAAAATAGAAAGCGAAGAGATGGGCCGCGATGGGCTCTACCCCCATCTTCACCAGGGCCGGGATCACCAGGGCCGCCACGGTGATGTAGACCGCCGTGGTCGTCAATCCCATCCCCAGGATCAGGGATGCCACCATGGTCAGGAACAGGGCCATCCAAAGCCTTCCCGCCGCGATGGTCACGATGAGATTGGTGAACTTGAGCCCCAGCCCGGAAACGAAGACAGAGCCGATGATGATCCCGGCGCAGGCGCAGGCGATGGAGACGGGAATCGCCTTGGTCGCCCCATCCTCGAGGGCCGAGAGAAGGCGCTGCGGTGACATGCGGGTCTCTTTCTTCATGAAGCTCAAAGCCAACACGGAAACGATGGCCCAGAAAGCCGCGTACATGGGCGTGTATCCCACGACCAGCAATCCGATAATCACCGCGAGGGAGATGAAGAGGTGCCCGCCCCGTTTGAGCTCTTCTTTCGCGTTGGGAAGTTCCTCCTTCTCCAGCATGGCCAGGTCATGCTTCGCGGCCTCGAAATGAACCATGATGAAGATGGAAAAGAAATAGAGAATGGCGGGAAAGAAGGCCGCCAAACAGACTTTCAGATAGGGAATTGAAAGGAACTCCGCGATGATGAAGGCCGCCGCCCCCATGACCGGCGGCATGATCTGTCCCCCGCTGGAGGAACAGGCCTCCACGGCGGCGGCGAATCGGGGACGGTACCCAATCTTTTTCATGAGAGGGATGGTAAAGGTCCCCGTCGTTACCACGTTGGCCACGGCGCTTCCCGAAACGGTCGCCATCAGGGCGCTGGAAACGATCGAGGCCTTCGCGGGGCCGCCCCGCCGGCTCCCTGTCAGGGCGAGGGCCAGGTTGATAAAGAACCGCCCCGCTCCCGATTCCATCAGGATGGCTCCGAAGAGGATGAAGAGGAAGATGTAGGTCGCCATGACCATCAACGGAATCCCGTAGATCCCGTTCTCCCGCATGAAAAGGTAGTCGACGATGGTGAACCAGGAATTGGGGGGACCGTAGAAGATCCAGAAGAAATGATCGGAAAAGGCCGTGTGAAGGAGAAAGAAGCCGGAGATGAGCACCATGGCCCACCCAACGGTACGACGGGTCGCCTCCAGGAGGATGAAGATCATGGCCGTCCCCATCCCGAGATCCCAATTGGTGAGATCCCCCCTCCGGAAGATGAAGGCCTAGATGTCGTAGAGGGTATAGACCTGAATGACAATCACGGCCGCGACGAGGATA
>CAZKUZ010000124.1:0-1961 GCA_964556045.1 uncultured Thermodesulfobacteriota bacterium
TCTCCGTTCCGCGATCAGAGGCGTCAGGGACTTTTGAAGCGGGGTCTGCCCGCCCGCGTCCCGAGCCTCGAGAAAAGCGCCGTGGGCGAGAAGGCTCCTGACCATTTCCAGGTCGCCACGTTCCGCCGCCATGTGGAGAGGAGTTTCCCCCAGGAAATTTTTAGTCTCGAGCGACGCTCCGTATGCCAGCAGAAGCTCGACCGCTTCCCGGTTCCCGTATCCTGCGGCGACATGCAGCGGCGTCTGGTACCGAACCGGGTCCCTTGCCTTTACGTCCGCCCCGTGAAAGAGAAACCACTTGATAGTCTCTGTCCCCTCCCCAAGCCTCACGAGGAGATGGAGCGGCGTTTCACCGTTGCCGTTCCGGATGTTGATATCGATCCCCGACAGGATCTGTGCCTGGGCCCTCTTGAGATCCCTCTCGCTGAGGGCCCGGAACAAGGCCTTTGCTCCTTCTTCCATTTTCCCTCCCTTTGTTGTTGATGATGTGGTTGCCCGCGACCGGGGTTTACGGGACACAAGTTCCCCCGTCCCTTCCACGGGTTTAAAAGAGGAAAATCCCTCTTTTTCTGGCAATCTTTTTGTAAGCGGCTGTATTCTCTTGTGAACGGTACAAAGAGATACTTCGCGACAGGATGAAATATCCTTTTCATCCACGAAACCCGTCAAGAGGCATGCGAAATGGGGAATCCCCGACCGACTTTTTGACCATTTCACAAGCAAATCAAAGAAGACTCGACGAGACACGGGAATGCTTCCGTATCCAATGAGCATCTCTCCGAAAGAAATGTTTTGACGTTAAAATGGCATAGTGTTATAATGTCTTAAAACGTATTGGAGGTGGCATGATGCCGACACCCGCAAAGCGAACCACAATTTATTTAGATCCTGTTATTCATAAGGCATTGAAACTGAAAGCGATTGAAACATCCCGCTCCATATCGGACCTCATCAACGAGGCCGTCAGAGAAGCCCTTGCCGAAGACGCCGAAGACCTTTCGGCCTTTGATGAAAGGGCGGGCGACCCCCTGATCAGCTACGACGAAATGGTGAAGAGACTCAAAAAAGATGGCCGGATATAGGGTCTTTTTCAAGAAATCCGTGGAGAAGGATTTCGCCGGTATCCCGAAAAAGGATCTAAGGAGAATCCTCCGCCGCATCAAAACTCTCGAAAATAATCCCCGCCCGGCAGGCTGTGAAAAACTGGCCCGCCAGGAAAGGTATCGTTTGCGACAGGGACGATATCGGATTGTCTATTCAATCCAGGATAATGAACTGACTATCTGGGTCGTTAAAGTCGGCCATCGAAAAGACATTTATCGCTAAATGAGCAAGCTGTTTCACAAGAACCGCACGTAACCTCGCGGCGTTCAAGGCCCTACTGGTCAAGAATCCCTTAAAAACCGGCGGGATTTCAACGTGATGCCTTTCGTGCATGAAACACTTACCTCACACGTAGGAGGGTCTTGATCCGCTCGATCTCCCCCGCGTCGGTTCCGGAAACCGTGATCTCCTTTACGCGGGCCCGCTCGCCTCGCGTGATGGCGATCCTCCGTTTTGGGATCCCAAGCTGCTTGCTCAGGAACTGGACGCAGGCCTTGTTGGCCTTGCCTTCCACGGCCGGGGCCTGGAGGCGCACCTTGATGCCGTCCGGGGTGAAGACGATCTCGTTCTTCGAGGCTCCCGGCTGGACGCGTATGTGAAAGGAAAAATCCACGGATTACTTGAGGTGGATCGCCAGCTCCATGAGGGAATTGACGAGAAAATTCTGCAGGAAGATGATAACCAGAATCAGGATCATGGGCGAAAAGTCTATCCCTCCGAAATTCAGCGGGATGAGCCGCCGAATCCTCCACAGGACCGGTTCGGTTATCTGGTAAAGGATCCGCACGATGGGGTTGAACGGATCCGGATTGACCCAGGAAATGATGGCGCGGATGATGATCACCCACATGTAGAGC
>CAZKUZ010000125.1:0-3641 GCA_964556045.1 uncultured Thermodesulfobacteriota bacterium
CGTGATCCCGAAGGGAAAAGACGAACTCCTGGCCAAGGCCAACGAGGCAGTGGCCGAGGTGTACAGGCACTACCGGGAGGGAATCATCACGGAAAGCGAGCGTTACAACAAGGTCATCGATATCTGGGCGGAGACGACGGAAAAAGTGGCGGAAGAGATGATGCAGGAGCTCCGTTACGAGGAAGTGGAGGATGAAACGGGAGAGAAAAGGACAAAGACCAAGAGCCTGAATCCCGTTTTCATCATGGCGGATTCCGGGGCCCGCGGAAGCGCGCAGCAGATTCGCCAGTTGGCCGGGATGCGTGGGTTGATGGCGAAACCGACGGGGGAGATCATCGAGACTCCCATTACCGCCAACTTCCGTGAGGGGTTGACCGTGTTGCAGTACTTTATCTCGACGCACGGCGCCCGGAAGGGGTTGGCCGATACCGCCCTCAAGACGGCGAATTCCGGTTATCTGACCCGTCGTCTCGTGGATGTGTCCCAGGATACCGTTGTCACGGAGTATGATTGCGGCACCCTCGATGGGATCGAGATGACCTCCCTGATCGAAGGCGGGAAGATTATTGAACCGGTCGGGGCGAGAATCCTCGGGCGCGTGGCCCTGGAGGATATCGTCGATCCCTTCAATGGGGAGGTGATTGTCGAGGCGAACCATGAGATCGATGAAGACGCGGTACAGCGGATTAACGAGTGCGGGATCAACTCGGTCAAGATTCGTTCCGTCTTGACGTGCAAGTCGAAGCGGGGCTGTTGTGTCCTCTGTTACGGGCGTGATTTGGCCCGGGGCCGTCTGGTGAATGTGGGAGAGGCCATCGGGATCATCGCCGCCCAGTCCATCGGCGAGCCGGGCACCCAGTTGACCATGCGGACCTTCCATATCGGAGGGACGGCGAGCCGGCGCGTGGAACAGAATACCTTGGAGTCTCCCCTTGAGGGGACCATCAAATATGTCAATCTGAAGACGGTCAAGAACCGAAACGGCGAATACGTGGTCCTTAATCGAAACGGTGAGATCGCCATCCTGGACGAGGAGGGCCGTGAACGGAAGAAGTATCCCCTGATCTACGGGACCCGGGTGAAGTTGGCGGATGGCGAAAAGGTCAAAGAGAAGCAGCTGATCGCCGAGTGGGATCCTTACAACACGCCGGTTGTTTCCGAGGTTTCCGGGAAGGTCAAGTTCGGAGATGTCATCGAGGGATTTACCATGCAGGAACAGGTGGACGAAATCACGGGCCTTTCGACCAAGGTGATCGTGGAGTCCCGTGATCCCTCCCTTCGGCCGAGGATTTCCATCAAGGATGAGAAGGGACGGACCCAGAAACTCCCGGGTAGCGCCAGCATGGCCCGTTATCTCCTGCCCGTAGGGGCTATCATCCAGGTGGCTGAAGGGGACGAGGTAAAGGCCGGAGACGTGATCGTCAAGATCCCCAGAGAGACCACCAAGACCAAGGATATTACCGGCGGTCTGCCTCGGGTCGTCGAGCTTTTCGAGGCGCGTAAGCCCAAGGAGAGCGCGGTCATCAGTGAGATCGACGGGATCGTTTCCATCGGGAAGGATGTCAAGGGGAAACGAACCGTCATCGTGACGCCCGAGGTGGGAGAGCCCAAGGAATATGTTATTCCCAAAGGAAAGCATATCAGTGTCCATTCCGGGGATTTCGTCAAGGCGGGTGAGGCCCTGATGGATGGTCCCATCAATCCCCATGATATCCTGCGGGTCAAGGGTGAAAAGGAGCTTGCCAAGTATCTCGTGGATGAGGTCCAGGAGGTCTATCGTCTCCAGGGTGTCGAGATCAACGACAAGCACATCGAGGTCATCGTCCGCCAGATGCTGAAACGCGTGAAAATCAAGGAATCCGGAGATACCCGTTTTCTCATGGACGACATCGTGGAAAAGAGCATTTTCGAAGAGGAGAACGAACGGGTCCTCCAGGAAGGTGGCCAGCCGGCCGTCGCGGAGCCCCTTCTGATGGGAATTACGAAGGCCGCCTTGATTACCGACAGCTTCATCTCCGCCGCCTCGTTTCAGGAAACGACTAAGGTGTTGACCGGCGCGAGTATCGCCGGAAAGATAGATTACCTGCGGGGGTTGAAAGAGAACGTGGTCGTGGGCCGCTTGATCCCGGCTGGAACGGGATTCCGGAAATATCAGGATCTCGAGGTGGTGACAGAGGCTGGTGAGAGGGAGTTTGGCCCGAGGTTTGATGGAACGAGGGAACTGGAGGCCTTTGATGCCTTCGTGGCCACCCCCCCGACACACACCCCGGGAAGCGGGGATGGCACGGACAGCATTACGCCGATAGAATTTCGTTGAGAGTGGAGTGTGATTGATGAAAAGGGGAGCCATCGGCTCCCCTTTTTTATGCCTTATGGTCTATCTGATCTTTCGTAGAATTTGTTTCGCGATCCTGGCCTGATCGGTTCGAGGGTACTTCTTGATAAGTTTCTTGAGAACGAGCTTTCCGTCCGTCTTGTCCCCCAGCTTGATGAAGGCCAGCCCCTCTTTCAGGAGGGCGGAGGGGACCTTATCTCCCCTCGGATAGGAGCGGATAACCTTCTCATACTCGAGGATGGCGCTTTCGAAATCCCCCTCGGAATAGTAAGTTTCCCCGATCCAAAAGCGGGCGTTGTCAGAGTAGGCCGTTTTCGGATATTTCTTCAAAAACGCCCGGAACTTTTCCCTTGCCTCCTGAAAGTTTCCCCTCGTGAAGCTGAGGTAGGCGTCGTCATACATCGTTTCAACCGGCGAAGAGGCGCCGGTGATGTCGCTGGAGATGGGGACGACCCTTCTCTCTTTCTTCGGAGACGCGGCTTTTTTCTCGATCTCGGCTATTCGCTCGTTTTGAGACTGTATCTCTCTCTTCAGGCGGACGATTTCCTGGTCCGTCTCGTTAATGCGCTGGAGGATGTCATCGGTCTTGGCATCCAGGGCCTTCAGCTCGCTGGAGACGGTGTCGATTTGCGTTTGAAGATCGGCGTATTTCTGCTCACTGACTCCTTCGGACTGTTTTTTTACCTCTTTTACCTCAGATTTCAAACGGGTGATCTCACCCTCCATCCTGAGGATATCCTGGCGCATTATGATGGTTTCATCATTCGAGGCGCACCCGAGGAAGGAGATAGATAGGATTGTAGCGAAGACGATAAAGAAAAGTGAAAAATAGTTGCTTTTGAATCTCGGTTTCACTTCAAAAAAGGTGCAAACGGGTGTTGGGCTTCATAAACCCAACACCCGTAAGAAAGGATGTTTATTTTTCAAGTATAATAAAGTGGCATCGCCGATTCTTCGCCCATGCCTCCTCATTATGGCGCGGATCTAAGGGCATCTCTTCCCCGTAGCTGATGGTAGACAGGCGGTTCGCATCCACTCCCAGGTTAACGAGGTATTTCTTCGCGCTTTCAGCCCTTCTCTCCCCTAATACTAGGTTGTATTCGACGGATCCCCGCTCGTCACAGTGCCCCTCGATCTGAATCTTGTAGGTCGGATGTGCCAACAGGAATTCCGCGTTCTTTTTCAGCACTGCCGCGGCATCGGGTCTGATGTTGTACTTGTCGAAGTCAAAGTGGATGTCTTTCAAGTACTTGCTCTCCATGAACTCGCCCTGAATGCCGGGATACTTTTTCTTTTCCAAACCCTC
>CAZKUZ010000126.1:0-2922 GCA_964556045.1 uncultured Thermodesulfobacteriota bacterium
CTACGCATGGTTGCCAGCCGGTCCACGTCTTTTTAATAGTGTTTCGTAGATTTCGGTCACGTCTTTCGACGCCGGCCACGCGTTTTTCCTTTTGGAAATGTCATCCTGCAGCCTCGCCTTCATTTCCGTTATCATTTCAGGGCGCTGGAAGATTTTTTCCAACAAGACCCGCAACTCCTCTCTCTTGTTTTCCCGGCTCACCAGGAACCCGTTGTTTCCATCCCGGATAAAGAGGGGCACGTCCCCCACGTTCGTGGCAAGAACGGGAATCCCGCACCCCATGGCCTCCAAAACCACATTGGGCATTCCTTCGTTCTCGCTGGGAAGAACCAAGAGGTTTGAGGCATTCAACCAGAAGGGAATCCGGTCGGGGCGTGCGCTGCCGTGAAGGAAAATTCTACTTCTGCTTTCCTTGTTCCCTTCCTTTTCACGCAGAACGGGCTCAAGCGGGCCCTTTCCCACGACGTGTAACGATGCGGTATCGGCCCTGCCCCCCTGATAGAGAGACTGAAAGATTTCCCATAAGTCGAGAATCCCCTTTTCCGCCACGAGGTTCCCTATAAAAAGGATCATGAGGCCATTTCGATCGAGATTTAAATAAGTTCTCGCCCTTTCTTCAGGTATTGGATGAAACATATCCGTATCGATTTTATTGTATACGACCGTGACCTTCTTGTCGTCCAGTTCCGGAAAGCTTTTTAAAAGCTCCCCTTTCATCCGCTGGCTCGTGCAAAGTATCCCGTCGGTGTGTCTTAGAATGAATCGCGTCAGAGACACGAGGAATCGGTTCTTCGTGGCATAGGTATGGAGATCACTTCCCCGGGCGTGAATGATAAGAGGAACGTGAAACAGATACTTCGCTAAAACGCCAATGGCCCCGTTCGGGTGGATCCAGTGAACGTGAATGAGGTCGCAGTGGTACTTGGCCATGACCCCGCATGTTCGAATCAGGCAGGAAACCATATATATCATCATGCGAAGGACGGGAATTTTTTTGTAGCTGATGAGGGGGCGTTCGTTCGAGGGAAAAGTAAAGCGATGCACGTAAAGGTTTCCCGATATCTCCCGTTTCGGAGAAACTTTGAATATTCGGGGTGTGATGACGAAGATTTTAAATCCCAGCCTGGCAAGCTGCCCGGCGAGATTCTTGATGAAGATGCCCCGGTAAGATTCCTCTGTGTCCGGGAATGCCTGGGACAGGAAACAGATGGAAAGAGATTTACCTCCCATCGGTCACATCTCTGGATATGAGTCGCAGTTCCCGCTCTATCTTCAATAGCTCTCGCCTGAGGGCACCGATGAGAATGGCAATGAACCCAATGGAAAGGATCTGGATTCCACCGAGAATGAGCAGAACGATGAGGGAAAACAGGGGACGGCTCTGGGACAAGGCGTTCTCGTAATGGAGATAGATGACGTAGAGGCCGAGGACGATCCCGGAAAGCAGAACGATCCCCCCGAAGGCGCCGAAAAGGACGATCGGGCGGTGCAGAAAGGCGAAGATGAGGTGGGATACCACCGTCGATCCGAACCGAAACTTGGATTTCCCTTTTTTCCTGGACTCGAGCACAGCCGGGATTTCTTTGATCCGGTATCCCAGGCCCATGGCACGCGCGATGATTTCAAGATGGATTTCCTTCTCGTTGGATTCGAGGAGCATTCCCTCCACCACCAGTCGCCGATATCCCCTGAAGATACCCGTATAGGTGTGGAGATTGCCCGGGAAGATCCACCGGAGGAACAGATTTCCCATGCGGCTGATCAATCCCCTATTGAAGGGCACGTTCTGCAATCCGCCGCCTGGCATGTATGGGGAAGCGACGACGATATCCGCTTCGTCGTTTTTCAGGATTTCCACCATCTGCTTGATGTATTTCGGGGAGTAACTCAAATCGGCATCCATGGTCACGATAAAATCCCCGCGCGCCTCGTTAAAACCCGCCCTGAGGGCCATACCTCTCCCCCTGTTGATCGAATACGAAACCACACGGACATGGGGAAGCCTTTTCGAAATATCTTCCAAAACCTTTAGGGTTCGGTCGGTGCTTCCATCGTTGACAGGAATGATTTCGTAGGAAACACCTAAGTCCTGAAGGGCCTCGGCCACGGTGTGTAACGTTGTTTCCGCGTTGTCTTCCTCGTTGAACATGGGAATGATGACGGAAACTTCTGGTTTTACACCTTCTTTGTTTTTCATGATGCCCCTCTCAGCCCCTCCCGGGGCTTTTAAAAATCAAAATCACCCGGGAGGTTTCAGGTCCGCCCATTGGATGGACGCGTAACGGTAAGGTTTTCCAGCCTTCAGGGCCTTCAACCACCCCTTATAAAATCTTTGCGTGTCGTGGCACGAGGTGCTGGCCAGGGCGGTTTGAATACAGAAGATGGCCTTTCTCCATAAACCCTTCTTTGAGTAGAAAATGGCCATATTCTCCAAAGTTGGCCGATAGCCAGGAGCAATGTCGAGAACCCTGCTGAATACCTTGATCCCTTCGGCCCACCTCTTTTCTTCAAAGAACAGCGTTCCCAGGTTGTGCCACGCGTAGATAAAAAAGGGGTCGATCCCCACGACCTCCCTGAACAGCTTTTTCGCCGTCGCCGTTTTTTTCGTCTGGACGTGCAGCACAGCGTAATCGAAAAGGCAGTACTTGTTCTCTTTCATCCGAGGATACTTCCGGAATAACCCCTGAAAAAGCCTGTTGGATTCCGCGGTATCCAGCAAGAGATGAGTGGCCTTCGCCTTCAAACAGAGTATTTCCGGCGAATCGGTTTTCACTTTTTTAAAAATCTTTTCCGTTTCCTTCCTGTTTAAGAATGCCGCTTTGTAGTGCCCCAACATGGCAAGGAGCCACCCATCCGTGGGGGATGCCTTCAACGAGTCGGTCAGGAGGTGATCCGTGTTGCGCCACACGCCGTTTCTCGAGT
>CAZKUZ010000127.1:0-9695 GCA_964556045.1 uncultured Thermodesulfobacteriota bacterium
CCTGGGAAACGTGGGTTCCGGGGAATCGTAGGACCCGCTCAGGATCTCCCGATAGAGGGCCGCGTCCCGCTCCTTCCCGCGCTTCTCGAACCCCTGGATGAGGATGCGGCATTTTTTTCTCAATTCCTCCAAGGTCAAAAGACGCCACGCCCGGGGCAGGTCGTTCTCACGGAGCATCTTGAGGAGGGCGTAGACACGGAACCGGTCCATTCCCCAGAAGGCGCGGGACAACTGGTCTGCATGCCCACCCCGCTTGACGATGAGGGGTCTTTCGATGAAGTGGACGGGATGCCGCGCCGTCACGCGGAGCCACAGGTCGTAGTCCTCGCAGGCGGGCAAGGCCTCGTCGAAGGCGCCCACCTCGTTGAAGACCTCCCGCTTCAGGATGACGGAGGAGGGACTGATGATGCAGAGGGGAAGGCAGTGGGGATAGATCCATCCCCCGTATTTCCGGTGTTTCTTCATGGGGTTCACACGGACGCCCCGCCGTATCCAGATCTCATCGGTATGGCAGATCTTGAGTTCTGGATTTTTGAGGAGAGCATCCATCTCCGCGGCGAGTTTCTTGGGCAGCCAGAGGTCGTCGGAATCGAGAAAGGCGATGTATTCCCCCTGGGCCTCCGCGATGCCCCGGTTCCTCGCCGCGCTGACCCCCCGGTGGGGCTGACGGACAAGCCGCACCCGGGGGAAGCGCTCCCGAATCATCTCCGCCGTTCCGTCGCCGGAGCCGTCGTCGATGACGATGATCTCGATCGGGTCGTAGGTCTGCTCCCGAACCGAGGCGACGGCCTCCGCGAGGAGATCCCGGCGGTTGTGGGTGGGAATGACAACGCTGACGAGGGGCGACGACACTTTGGTGAAGGTCCTAACTCGTTTCGGCGAGTTTCCGGGTTCGTTTTTTCAGGCGGTTGATGCGTCGGCGGTAGATCTGGACGAGTTTCTTGTCCTTTTTCTCCATGGCTTCCTGTTTCTTTTGACGCAGTTCTTCAATCTTCTTCTTGAGGTCGGCAACGGTGACCAGTTCCGGGTGTTTCTTCTTGGAGGATTTCTTTTTCGGTGCCTCCTCCTCAATCCCCTTCTCTTTCTTGATGATCTCCAGGAGTTCCGCCTTCTTCATGGCATGGACACCCGTGAGGCCGGGGATTTCCATGGCGATTTCCCTGAGTTCCTTGACGGTCATTTTATCCAGAGGCTTCTGCTTTTCGGTCATACTTCCTCCTTTCTCTCAAATGGCCAAGGTGAAAAAAGATGGCCCGGGTTAAGGATTGGAATGTTTGTTCGTAGGTTTCGAGGTCGTAGCCGTAGGGATCAGGGATCTCGTCTGGAATATCCGGAACGTTTTCTCCTATGAGCCTGACGGGTGCCGCGAGATGAGCGAAGGTTTGAAGCTCCTGACATTGGTATCGCTCCATGCAGAATATGAGGTCAGCCCAGGTAAGCAGTGAGGGGGTGACGGGTTGAGCCCGGTGTTTCCGAATGTCGATCCCGTGTTTCAGGCAGGCCTTGACGGCGTTTTTAGAGGGGGTGTTGCCCGGAATGGCATAGAGCCCGGCCGATTGGATTTCAATGGAAGGGGTTCCGCCGAGAAGGGCCTTCGCGATGCCTTCCGCCATGGGACTCCGACAGATATTCCCGAAACATACGAACAAAATATTCATCATTATGTATTTACAAATTCTCTATTGCTTTGTCAATCTTATGGTTTCCGGGAAGATCCACGAGATTCCTGAAAATAAAGTGAATTGCGGGACCCGTTCTGCTATGGTCGCATTGATCGAAAAAGAAAGGGTCGGGCATAGCGGCCCGACCCCACGTGAGTCGATACGAACGATAAGGAAAATCAAAAAATCATTTTTTCGCGTAGCGCCAGCCCTGGGCGTCCATCCGTTTGACGAAGTCCACGAGATAGTCCACCAGGACCTTCTTCATCTTTTCACCCTTCTCCGCGGTGGCCTTTTCCGGCGCACCGGTGGCCCCATAGTCGGTCAGCTCCTCGAAGTTCCAGATGAGTTTGACGTTGTCGTCCATCTCGGGGATCATTCCCCGGGCGTGTTCCATGTCGCACAGCTCCGGAAAGATGGCCAGGGCGATGGAGGTTTCTCCCTCTCCCCCGTGGCCGAGGCCGTCCCAGATCTCGAAGGTGTCTTTGGGCAGCAGGTTCCCCGCCGTGACCCACCAGGCATCCAGGACCGCCAGTCCCACCTCGGGATACTTGATCTTGATGTCCCGCGCCGCGATTTCGATGGGAGGAATGTTCCCGTCGTGACCGTTGACGACGAGGATTTTCTTGATACCCCAGTAGATGAGGGATTCCATGACCTCCCGGTAGACCTGGGCGAGGGTGTCGTTGCTCAGAGTGATACACATGGGCTTGTGGCGGTAGTGCATGCTCATGCCGTACCATAGAGGCGGGACCACCACCGTGTTGTCCAGGCGAGCGGCCACCTCCTGGGCGATGTCGTAAGCGACGAAGGTGTCGCAACCGTAGGGCAGATGGTAGCCGTGGCACTCCGTCGATCCGAAGGCCAGAATGGCCTTGTCGATATTGGCCTCCTCGAAGGCCTTTTGTGTGAATTCCTCAAGCTTGATCTTTTTCATGGCTCCAATCCTCTCATGATGGTGGTTGGCCGGGTCCTTTCGGACCCGGCGTTCTGCTGCAGTTCCTGTTACGGAGCTGGAATCTCAGAGGGCATGACCTGTTTTACGAAGATGAATTTTCCCTTGTCCACCTTGATGATGGTGACGGATTTCTGGGGAACCCGAATGCCCTTCGGGTAATTGATGGTTCCCGTTACGCCCTTGAACCCCTTGGTGGCCGCCAGGGCCTTTTTCACCGCCTTGGGGTCGGTCGACTTGGCGTTCTTGATGGCGTTGACGATCAACTTGAAGGCGTCGTAACCCAGGGCCGCGAACCCGTTTTCAGGGGCGTGCCCGAACATCTTCTTGTAGTTTTCCACGAAGGTTTTCGCCCCCTTGGAATCGAGGGCCACGTGGGTGGTGAAGTAGATGTTCGAGGCCGCTGCGGGGCCGGCGACCTTGGCCAGCAACGGGGTGTCATACCCGTCTCCCCCCACGATGGGGGTCTTGATTCCCATGTCGCGCACCTGTTTCACGATGGTGCCGATGTCGTCGGGACCGGAGGAGATGAAGAGGATGTCGGGGAGCTTCTTCTTCGACTTCAGGCTGGTAATCTGGGCCCGGAAGTCGGTATCGCCGGTCTGGTAGGTGGCCTTGGAAATGATGGCTCCGCCCAGTCCTCCGAAACGATCGCAAAAGTAACGTTGGAGCAGATAGGTATAGTCCATGGCCTTGTCGTAAAGGACCCACACGGAGCGGGCCTTCAGTTCCTTGTAGGCGAACTCCGCGGCCGCAGCGGCCTGGACGTTGTCACCGAAGGGTTCCAGGAAGAGGCAATCCCCTACCTCGTTGGGCAAGGCCGGGGAAGTGGCGCCGGAGGTGACAAAGGGGATTCCCGCCCGCTGCGCGATGGGAGCAGAGGCCAGGACCATGGTGGTGTCGGACAGGCCGGTGATGGCGCTGACACCTTTCCCTACGATCTCCTCGGTCACCGTGGCGAGGGTGGCCGGGTCGGACTTCCCGTCCCGAACAATGATCTCGACCTTTTTTCCAAGGACGCCGCCCGCGTCATTGATTTCTTTCAGTGCCAGCTTGACGCCGTTGAGAGATGGTTGATCCAGGGAGGCCTGAGAGCCCGTCAGGTTCTCGACGACCCCGATCTTGACCGTACCCGCCGCGCCGGCCGTTCCGGCAAGGGCGAGGCATGCGCACGCTAGGCCCAAGGTTAAAATGCTGATCCACTTCTTCATGGTTCCCTCCTTTGTTTTGGGTTATGAAATCCACTCATGATATATTGTATCACGAGCCGCGGTTGTGTTTCCAGTTTTGCGCGTCTGAATCGAGTCCTACGTGACACCACCCCCTTTCTTTACGTGCTATCCGTTTCGTGGAACCGTCTTCCGGGTGAAAAGGCGTCGAAGACCTTTCCAGGTAAATTCCCGGTCCCCCATGAGACCGTCCGGGCGGAAAATGATGACCAGCATGAAGACAACGGCAAAGATGATATAGCTGATGCCGTACACGGCGATCTTACTTTCGAATCCCCGAAGGAGTTCGAGAAGAAGCGTGAACCCGGCGGCGGAGATCACGGAGCCCGTGATGCTTCCCATGCCCCCCACCACCATCATGATGATGATGAGCAGGGTCAGCCACAGGTAGAAACTCCCGGGGGAGACCACACTGATGAGGTTGGCCCAGAGGGCGCCCGCCACACCGGTGAAAAAGGCGTGGACCACGAAGGCCAGGAGCCGGATACGTGGGGCGTTGATCCCGATGCTTTGGGCCGCCAGGTCGTGTTCCCGGACGGCCAGCATGCTCCGACCGTAAGGCGATCTCACGATGCGGGATACCACGTAGATGGTGACGACGGTCACCGCGCTTGTCCACCAGAGGTTCGTGTAGGGGGGAAGGGCGGAGATTCCCCGCCCGCCGCGGGTCACGGACATCCAGTTCTCTGCGACGACCTTGACGATGATGAGAAATCCCAGGGTTGCCACGGCGGCAAAGACTCCCTGCAGCCGCAGGATGACCACCCCTACCAGGAAGGCGACCAGGGCGGCCAGCAAGCCCGCCACGATCATGGCTGTCAGTAATCCCGTCTGAAGGCCGCTCAGCCAGTGGGGAAGTCCCGGAAGCCACCGTCCTTTGAGGCTGGGCATCAGGGTCAGGATGGCAGAGATATAGGCGCCGATGGCCATGAACCCGATCTGCCCGAGGGAGGAGATCCCCATGACTCCGTTGGAAAGGTTCAGGCTGACGGTCAGGATGATGTAGATCATCATCAGATTGACGACCCGGTGGTGGTAGGAACTCCCGTAGGCTTGGAGAAGGGCGATTCCGCAAAAGAAAAGAGCAAGAGAAATGAGCGTGAGTATGGGATGTCCGTTTCGGCGCATCTCAGATCCTCCGTTCCATGGTCTTGGCGCCCAGGATGCCCTGGGGCCGGACGAGGAGGATGAAGATCAGGAGGATGAAGACAAAGGCGTCACGATAACCCTGAAGCTCCGGAGGCAACAGGGCGATGAGGAAGACTTCAGCGAATCCCAGGACGTAGCCCCCGATGACAGCCCCGATGATGCTTCCGAACCCGCCGATCACGGCGGCGACGAAGGCTTTGACCACGGGGATGAACCCCATGAGAGGGTGAATTTTCCCCGCGCGGGCGCTCCAGAGGAGGCCGGCGAGGCCGGCGAAAGCGGAACCGATGAAGAAAGCGCTGACAATAACGCGATTGAGGTTGATGCCCACGAGGTGGCTGGCGATGAGGTCGTCCGCCACGGCCCGCATGGAAATTCCCGTCTTTGTTTTCTTGATGAAAAGGGCCGTAAGGATGAGGATGATGAGGGTTAAGACAACCGTGATAACGTCGATCTTGCTGATGAGGACACCATGAAACTGGAAGGTTGGAATGGAGAAATTGAGGATTCCGAAGGGCCGGGTGTTGGGGCCGAAGAGGAGGATGGCTCCGTTTTCCAAAAGTACCACCACGGCGAAGGACGTCAGGAGGGTGGTCATCTCTCCGCTGCCGCGCAGGGGGCGGTAACAGACCCGTTCCATCAGGACCCCTGCCAGGCCGCTGATGAGAATCCCCGCCAGGATCGCCACCCATGGGGGTGCCCCCGCGGCCCAGACGAAGAGGATGGCGTAGGCGCCGATCATCATCAGGTCGCCGTGGGCGAAATTGATCAGCCTCAGGATGCTGAAGACCATGGCCAGGCCGATGGTGACCAGGGCGTAGATGCTCCCCAGGCTCAGGGCGTTCAGAAACTGCTGGAAGAAGTAGGCGGTCTGTGTCATTCAGCCTCCCAGATACGCGGATTTTACACGGTCGTCGACCTTCAGTTCAGCACTGGCGCCTTCGAGGATGATCCGGCCCGTTTCCAGGACATACCCCCGGTCGGCGATTTCCAGGGCCTGCCGGGCGTTTTGTTCCACTAATAATACCGTCGTTCCCCCCTCCCGCAGGGTGACAATGGTGCCGAAGATCGTGTCGACCAGAACGGGAGCCAGCCCCAGGGAAGGCTCGTCGAGAATGAGCAGTTTCGGCCGGCTCATCAGGGCACGGCCGATGGCCAGCATCTGCTGTTGCCCTCCGCTCAGGGTTCCGCCCGCCTGGTCGAGTCGGTCTTTCAGATCGGGAAAGAGAGAAAGGATCCAGTCGATATCTTCGTCAACCGCTCTCTTGTCGGTCCGTTGCACGGCTCCCATTATCAGGTTTTCCTGCACTGTAAGGCTCGAGAAGATGCGTCGTCCCTCCGGACAGAGAGAAACACCCAGTCCCACGATCTGGTGGGCGGGAAGTTTTTCCAGATGTTGCCCCCCGTAAACGATTTCCCCCTTCCGGGGTTTGAGGAGGCCGGCGATGGCCATCAGGGAAGTGCTTTTGCCCGCTCCGTTTGAGCCGATGATGGTTACGATCTCCCCCTCTTCCACGTGAAAGCTGATTCCGTGGAGGGCCTGGATATTTCCGTAGAAGACCTCAAGATTGTTGACCTGAAGCATCATGAGCGATTCCCCAAGTACGCGTCGATGACCTCGGGATTTTCCTGGATTTCCGTGGGCGTGCCCTCCGCCACCAACCGGCCGTAGTTTAGGACTTGGAGGGTTTCACAAAGGGGCATGACCAGGTTCATGTTGTGCTCGATCAGGATTATGGTGAGGTCGAATTTTTCCTTCAGCTTCAGGATGAGGGCGAGAAGGTCCTGTGTCTCTTTGGGATTCATGCCGGCGGCCGGTTCATCGATCATCAGGAGTTTCGGCGAAGTGGCCAGGGCCCGGGCGATCTCCAAACGCCGCTGGTCCCCGTAGGACAGGTTCATGGCCCGGCGGTCGGCCTGATCTTCCAGTCCGAAAAAGGAGAGAATTTCCATGGCCCTATCCCGAAGGGCTGCCTCGTTTTGACGAAAGGAGGGAGTTTTCAGAAGCGTGGAGACGAAAGAGGTATGCCGGTGGATCTGGCAGGCGGTGACCACATTGTCCAGGACGGAAAGCCTGCCGAAGAGGCAGATGTTCTGGAAGGAGCGGGCGATTCCCTTTCGCGCGATCTTGTAGGGCTCCCAATGGGTGATGTCTGATCCCTCAAAGGTTATGCGTCCGGAATCGGGTCTGATGAAACCCGTAATGATATTGAAGAGCGTGGTCTTTCCCGCACCGTTGGGGCCGATGATGCCGAGGATGGAGGAGGGTTTGAGGCGCAAGTGGTAGTCTTCGAGGGCCTTCAGTCCGCCGAACGAGACAGATAACGCATCGATTTCCAACAAGGAATCCGAACCTACCATAAATCTCCAGATCCGCGGTGAGGCGCCCCGCCTGCGGGAGCTTGGTTGCTTACTGACCTATTTTCTAAGAACGGGAAATAGCATTTATACCCGTTTGAGTCAATAAGGGGCTGGGTGAGGGGGGAGAGCCTGCCCTCAGGGATTGTTGGGATCCGTTGTTTCGATGATCTCCGCGGGAGTGAAGTCGGGCGCTCCCCAGAAGGTGCTGGCGGGGCGTTTCTTCCCGTAGCCCAGGGCCGTGTCCATCCACAGGAATAGCTTGTTGAACCGGGGTTGGGTTCGAATGAGCCATCGAACGAATTCGTGGTGAATCCCCCATGGCTTGTTGAAGGGACAGACACGGATACAGGTGGCGCAGTCCGTCCCGTTTGCTACCCAGAACGCCAGGCATTTCTCCGCGTCGATATGCCAGGCGCGGACATTCTTCCGGTTGGAGATGTTGTGGATCTCCGGCGTGGGATCCCCCCACATGATGGATTGGCTGGGGCATTTCTCGGCGCACTTCCCGCAGATCCGGCAGAACTCCCACACGCCGAAGGCGATGGGGCGGTCCGGCACGAGGGGGAGGTCCGTGAAAACCTTGGCGAGACGGACCCTCGGGCCGTATTGAGGGGTGATGAGGAGACCGTTTCGGCCCAGCTCTCCCAGGCCGGCGTCGATGGCAAGGGGGATGCTGCAGGCGGTATCGTTCCCGCAGGGGACGGCCTTATAGCCCAGCCCCCGGATGTATTGGGCCAGCAGCCCTGCCGTGAAGGCCATCCGTGAATAACCCAGGCCCGTGGCGGCCGAAGCGGGGTGAGCGGGGGCGGTGGCGATGGCGGTGTGATCCATCTCGACGGCGATCACGATGGCGTATTTCAAGTCCTCCGGAAGGTCGTTTTTTACCGTCTTTCCCCCTTCCCGCGTGATGAGATAGAGGGGCGAGTAGAGCCAGCGGCGATCCACCCTGCAGATCCCTGCCAGAGAGGCCCCGAAGAAGCGGGCGGCCTTTTTGATGTTCCGGCTCGTGGCCTCGGGGTCTTTCACGTCGACTTTCAATCCCCGACGGACCCGGGGAAAGGAGAATTTCCCCGGCCAATCCCAGGCGTAAAGCCCCATCTGACCGCCGCGGACCCCCTGGGCGCATTCGTCTTCCAAACGCCACGCCGCGTTGACCAGGGCCTGGTCATAGAGGGTGTATCCGGGGGTGTTTTTCGGGGAGATCCGGTCGAAGTAGAACCTTTTCCCCAACTCCAGCATGGCGGGATCCCACAGAGGCCGTTTGAACATCTCGTTCTTTTGATCGAAGGGGGTGACGTGACCCACCACGTAACGTTCGGCGCCCTTTTCTACGAATTTCGCGTTTTTCATATTCCTGATCCCCGCCCTGTTTTATGGGGTGATGGTGAGACAGCCGTTTGGGAGAACGGTCTGCACGATGGAAAAGGCGGGCGCCTCAATTTCCCGTCACGGCTTCGAAGAGGGAAGGTTTTTCCGACTGTTGCTGTTTGCGGAAGGCCTTCTTCTGGCCCTTGAGCCACTTTGCCCACTTCAGCAGTAAAGCGGCCCCCTTCAGCTTGACGAGTTTGTCGGAAGACGCGTACCCGTCCTTCAGGTTCTCCATACCCTTGATGAATTCACCTTGATAGTGCTGGGTAAAGCCGGGGATGTGGCGTTCGAAGAGAACCACGTCGACGGCTCTTGCCTCCTGGATTCCCTTGTTCAGGGTGTCGAGGATTTCCTGCCGGATCTTGAGCATTTCCTCTGAAGTCGCGGCCGAGCGCATCTGTTTGTGCAGGTGGAAGACCTTGTCGGAGTACCGCAGGGAACGCGTGAAATGGGCCACGTTCCGGCTATTCTTACTGGCGGGAAGGAGTCCCATGTTCTGGAAATTCAGAAATATGAGGACCAAACCCCCGATGATCATTCCCGCCGTGGAAAATCGCTCCTTCCGTCGGTTCCCGAGAAATCCGGCCAAGACCGCGAAAACCGCCACGAAGATACCCGGGACCCCTGACACGAAGACGCTCGCGATGCCGAGTAGGAGAGCGAAGGCACCGAAAACGCCGAATCCCGTTTGTGCCTGATCCTTATCCATCAGGGAATTTCTATGGCGTTTTTCAGAGAAAATCAAGTCATTGTTACCGGAGGACTTCGAGAAGTTGTTTTTTTGAAATAAATTGAAATAATCTTTTGTTTGCAGTAATATGAAAATTTCAAAGGAGAGCTAATTGAAGAAGTTCTTTTTCATCTTTTTCGGGACCATTTTCGGACTGATACTTTCGGCGGTTCTGTTCATCGGGGGGGTCTTTTTCTATTTTTCCATGGGGCTGCCGAATGTGCGGTCCCTCGAGGACTACA
>CAZKUZ010000128.1:0-3742 GCA_964556045.1 uncultured Thermodesulfobacteriota bacterium
CTGAAGCAGCGCGTAATAGGTGTTATCGCGAAGATCGCAGATTTCCACGCGAAGGACTCTCGCGCCGAGATCATTGACAATCGTTTTCAGCAGGTCATGGGTCATGGGACGTCCCACGTCGATTTTTTCCAGGACGGTTGCAATGGAAGTTGCTTCCAAAACACCAATCCAGATCGGCAAGGTCTGTTCCCCTTTCAGGTCCTTCAAAATCAAAACCGGAGAATTGGTCAACGGATCGATGGTCAATCCCCCAACAACCATTTCAATGTACATAGCTTTCCTCCACCCTCCCCAAAAGGGAGTTTTGGTATCCTTCCACGATCCGCACCTCTATCTCTTTCCCCACAAGCTCCTGAGACCCTTCGAAATTGACAACCCGATTGTCCCTCGCCCTACCCATCATGAAACCCACAGGTCGCTTGCTTGGTTTCTCCACCAGCACCTTCTTAATTTTACCCACTTGGAGTCGATTCTTCTCAAGGGTTATTTCGTATTGCAGGGCCTGAAGGGTTTGAAGGCGCTCCAGTTTCACCTCTTCCGGGATTTGACTGGGATACTCGGCCGCGCGGGTCATCGGGCGCGGCGTGTAACGGAAGGAGAAAAGGGTATCAAACCGGACCGTTTCCATGAGCGAAAGAGTCTTCCGGAAATCTTCTTCCGTCTCCCCGGGAAACCCGACCATCACGTCGGCGGAAAGGGCGATCTCCGGTTGTACCTCCCGCAGCTTTTCGATCCTATCCAGATACAGCGCCCGAGAGTATCCCCGTCCCATCATTTTCAGGATCCTGTCAGACCCAGATTGAAATGGGAGGTGTATCGACTCACAGATGGTTTCAAGTTCCCCAAAAAGACGGATCGTCTCATTGTCAAGACTCGCAGGATGTGAAGTTACAAAGCGCACCCTCGCAATCCCTTCTATCGAATCGATCTTACGTAAAAGCCGGGGAAAAGTCAAATCGTTTCCCCGGTCCAACCCGTACCGGTTGACATTCTGTCCCAGGAGAATAATCTCCTTGACCCCTTTCTCGGCAAGTGTCTTGACCTCTTCCAGGATCTCGGCAGACGGGCGGCTCCGCTCCCTTCCCCGCACGAACGGAACAATGCAGTAGCTGCAGAAACGGTCACACCCCTGCATGACGGTCACGTACGCGCTGACTTTTGGGGAACTCAGGGGCACTTTGAAGATTTCAAGGGAGGTTTCCGGGGAATAAAATTCCGTCTCAACCCGCTTGGTTTTTTCTTGAAGCACGGCCGTGAGTATCTCGGGAACCTTGTGCAGGTTCTGGGTCCCCACGACGAAGTCGATGGCCCCTTCCCTTTCCGTCATTTTCTCGCCGTATTGCTGGGCGACGCAGCCCATAACCCCAATGATCCGTCCGGGCGCCTTCAAGCGCCCCACAAAGGAAAAGACCTTCCGCTCCGGCTTCTCCCTCACGCTGCACGTGTTGACGAGAACGATGTCCGAAGACTCCGGTGATTCGGCCCGTTCGAATCCACGAGCCAAAAGGAGGGCCTCCACCTTCTGGGATTCGTTCACGTTCATCTGGCAGCCGAAGGTCTGAATGTAAAATTTCATTAAGTCTTCACCCGATCCAAACACAACAGCCCCGTATGCACGTGTCACACGGGGCCGTCATCTCAACTCGAAATTAAGGTATTATCGGACGGTGAACTTTTCATCCAGTTTCTTCATCTTCTCGACGATACCGCCGTATTCCAGTTCCCCGTAAGGCAGCATGGCACACCCTGAGAATCCTTGCTGACGAATCTCAGTCGCCTTCCGGGAAATCTGATTGCGGACGTAATCCCAGTAGGGATGATCAAAGGCGTCGGCCGGTTCCGTCAACTTCCCGTCGTGGACGCAATAGGCGCTGCACGAAACAACCGGGGGACCGTCGAAGAAGGAAATGGTGGAATTCCGTTTCACCGGCATCAAGGGTCCCGTGTGGCTGCCCCTCATGAATCCCGCCACGTAATGACCGATATTGAAGGGTGACAGGACTTCACCCGTCGCAGGGAAGGCGCCCTGAACCCTGACCAGCATGATGGGATCATCTTTTCCCGTGTATTTTCCCGCGATGTTGTGAAGACGGGTGGTGCTCACGACCGCGGCAATGTCGCCCGTCGACCGGGAGTAGATGGACTCCACCACGAACCGCTGGTTATCGCGAAGCAGCGCGGCGATATCGTACATGTCTTCCGGGGCGTTCAGTTCGATGATCCTGTCCCCTTCCGTGTAGGCCACGTCCATGATAACGAACTTGAAGCCGTCCTTCATGGAGGGACTGAGCATCAACCCCGCGTTGTGCATGGGATCCGCGAAGGCGAGAAAGAGCGGCAGGTTGTAAGCACCGGGATCGGTCTTGTCCGCCGCGAAAAAGAGAAAGGGTTCGTTGGGGCGTTCCTCGAATTCAAACTCGGCCACCGCGGGCCCCATCCCTTTAACATTTCCCGAGAACGAGTCTTTCAAAAGATCCTGGCCGGCTCCGTAAAGGCCCTGGCCTTTGGCGACTTCGGTTCCCGCCAAAAAAGCATCCCACGCCAGCTTGTGTATTTCTTCGCTTCCCGTGCCCTTTGTGTGAGACATGAGAATGGCAATATCGTCTCCCGTATGACTCACGTTAAAATCGAGGATCATTCCCTTGTCCAGGCCGTTTTCCCTCACATATTTTTCGACGGCTTCCATCTGAGCCTTGCTTGGAACGATATGACCTCCGATACTTCCCACGTCAGCTTTAATGACGGATAGCGTTGTTTTCATGTTTTTCCTCCTTTCCTTTTTAAAATTTCCATGTTTTTATTGTTTTCATCGCATCATAATCCGTCAGATCCAGTTTTAACGGCGTGACGGAAATCCTATTCCGGCTGATGGCGTCAAAATCACTCCCCGGGATATGCCGGTATCCCAAAACATCTCCGCCAATCCAGTAATATTTCTTCCCCCTCGGATCGGTCTTTTCCACGATGGCATCCCCGTAGACCCTCTTCCCCTGTCGGGTGATTTCCACCCCCTCGATCTCCTCTTCCGGAAGATTGGGGACATTCACGTTGAGGAGGGTGTCTTTGGGAAGACCATGCTCCATAACCAGGCCCACGATCTTCTTGGAAAACGAGGCGGCGGCCTCGAACTTGAAATTCTCACGGGCGACAAGGGAAATGGCAACGGAAGGAATCCCCACCAGGGTTCCCTCAATGGCCGCGGAAACCGTCCCCGAATAGGTCACATCGTCGCCCAGGTTTTCCCCTTTGTTGATCCCGGAGACAAGAACCTTCGGACGGGTTTCAAGGATCCCGTTGATACTGAGATTGACACAATCCGCCGGCGTGCCGTCCACCGCGCAGTACTCCTCGTCGAGCCAATGAACACGTAACGGCCTGTGCAGGGTAATGGCATGACTCGAAGTACTCTGTTCCCTGTCCGGCGCAACAACGGCAACCCTTCCAAGAGTGGAAAGTGCCTCCCTCAAGGCCTTCAAGCCCTCCGATTGTATGCCGTCGTCGTTCGTAATCAAAATGTCAATTCCTCGCATTGTCTTATCTTATTTTGTCGCAGGAAAAAAACTTGGTCGGGGCGAGAGGATTCGAACCTCCGACCACCTGTACCCCATTCAGGTACGCTACCAGACTGCGCTACGCCCCGTTGAAAAGTATCTTATGACAAAATCTTCTTTATTTCAAGAAGTTCTTTCTTGATATCCCGCAATTGCGCCTTGTAATTTTCCTGATAAAATTTGATGTATAG
>CAZKUZ010000129.1:0-1867 GCA_964556045.1 uncultured Thermodesulfobacteriota bacterium
ACAGATGACACAGATACGAAAAACACTGGACACGGAGATTTCCCAGGGGGACACCATCGTCCTCATCCCCTACTCCGCCCGGACGGGAATGGGGAAAAAGGATTTATGGCGGGAAATCCTCAACCTGATTCAACCTTAGACGCCCCGGGTAAGGGGTCCAGCCCTCTCTGAACCTCGAAGCCACGATCCGGATGATAGGTGACATACGTTTCAGCGTTTTTGACGTCCCCGCAATTGACATAATAGCGTTTCTTGTCTCCCACGTGGTAAGTAATGACTCCCGCCCGATGCGTGTGCCCCATGATGACCGCGTCGTACCCGCAGGCGAACTTCTTTTTCACGAAGGTGGTGTATTTCGTGGCGTCATAGGCCTCCGGTGTGTGATAAACCTTGTGGCTCATGGCCCCCAATCTTCGCGCGATTTTCAAGATCCGCTCCGGACCGAGCAGGCGGATCAGCCCGTACGTGAAAGGATTTCGAATGAGCTTGCGATAGGTTCCATAGCGCAAACCCTCCGCCGCCACCAGGTCCCCGTGGGTCACGAACCACCGCTTCCCGTTGACCTCAAAAGAATGGGCGTCGGGATACACATGGGCTTGAAGCTCCTCCGTGAAAATCGATCCCATACAGAAATCGTGATTCCCCTCGAAATAGACGATCTGGATGCCCCTTGAAGCGATGTATCGAAAGGCCTCCAGCACGGGGCCATATTCCTCTTCATAAGAATATCCCTCAAAACCGAACCAGAACTCAAACAGGTCTCCCATGACGAAGAGGTGATCGTAGCGATCGGGAAGCGAAACGAGAAACCGGGCCAAACGCCCTTGAAACGCCTTGTCTTCTGGAACGATGTGGGCGTCCCCGAGAAAGAGGCAATGCCTCAACGACCCACCCCTTCGTAGGCGAATCCCGCCTGCGCCATCTTTCGGGGGTCATACACGTTTCGCGTGTCAACGAAAACGGGGGATTTCATACGGCCTTTCAGCTCCTGGAGATCCAGGCTCCGAAACTGGTTCCACTCGGTCATCAGAACAACGGCATCCGCTCCCTCCGCCACTTCATAGGCGTTCGAGGCATAGGTAATGCTATCCCCAAACACCCTCCTGGCCTCACCGAGGGCCGCGGGATCGAAGGCCTGGACCTTCGCCCCCGATTCCAGAAGACTCTTGATCACATAGATAGCGGGAGATTCCCGGATATCATCCGTGTTCGGCTTGAAGGAAACCCCCAGGATCCCGATTACCTTTCCCTTCAAGTCTCCCCCCACCATCCGCTTCACCTTGTCCACCATTCGTGTCTTCTGATTCTCGTTGACACGAATCACAGACCCGATCAGGGTGGGGTCATACCCCTTCTCCTTCGCCAGATGATAGAGGGCACGGGTGTCTTTCGGAAAGCAGGACCCCCCGAAACCGGGGCCTGGATGAAGGAACTTTCTGCTGATCCGGCCGTCCAGCCCCATGGCCCGGGCGACCACGTGGACATCGGCCCCCACCAGTTCGCAGATGTTCGCCACCTCGTTGATATAGGAGATCTTGGCGGCGAGAAAGGTGTTGGAGGCGTATTTGATCATCTCGGCCGTCTCGTTGTTGGTAATGACGAAAGGGGTTTCGATCAGGTAAAGGGGGCTGTAAATGTCCTTCATGATGGCAATCGCCTGTTCGCTCTCCGTCCCGATCACCACGCGGTCGGGATGAAGGAAATCCTCCACCGCCGATCCTTCCCGCAGAAACTCTGGGTTCGAGACCACGTCAAAGGCGGCCCCCTCGACCTGTTCGGCGATCCGCCGGGTCACCCGTTTCGCCGTTCCGACGGGAACGGTGCTCTTGATGGCAATGACCTTGTAGCCGTTGAGGTTACGGGCGAT
>CAZKUZ010000130.1:0-4214 GCA_964556045.1 uncultured Thermodesulfobacteriota bacterium
AGTGCCACCGCGTGGCGGACGAGGTCGACCCCAAAATCATTCCCATCACGGAATCTTCCTTTTAAGGCCCATGTTCGCTTCAACTTACCGGCACTTCTTTTTCGCGACGGGGCACGCCGAGGGCGCCACTCCCCTCAACGCCTTTGACGGCGCGCTTCTGGCGTCCGGCATCGGCAACACCAACCTTATAAAAATCAGCAGCATCCTCCCCCCCGGCTGCCAACTCATGGACCCTCCCCCGCCCATGGAGCCGGGGAAGCTCATCCCGGTCGCCTACGGTTCCATCTTCAGCGATATTCCGGGAGAACGAATCGCCGCCGGCGTGGCCGTCGCCATCCCGGATGACCCGAGCCTCCCCGGCGTCATCATGGAATATTCCTCCCGCGGCCACAAGGAGGAAATCGAAACCATCGTCCGGGGAATGGCGGAAGAGGCCTTCAGGGTGAGGAAATTTCCCCTGAAGGAGATCGTGAGCCAAGCCGTGGACTATGTATCCGAAGGCTCCGGCGCCGTCTTCGCCGGAGTCGTTTTGTGGGAGTAAACCGATGGAACTTTGGTTCAAAGAAATCGACGAATCTCAAAGCGGACTGACCTTCAAGGTCAAAAACGTCCTTTTCTCCAAGCAGACCCCCTACCAGCGCCTGGACGTCTTTGAAACGGAATTCTACGGCAATGTCCTGGTCCTGGATGGCTGCGTGCAGATCACGCAGAAAGACGAGTTCGTTTACCATGAAATGATCACCCACGTTCCCCTCTATACCCATCCCAGTCCCAAAAACGTCCTGATCATCGGGGGCGGTGACGGAGGCACGGTCCGGGAGGTGGTCAAACACCCGGAGGTCGCCCGCGTGGACCTCGTGGAGATCGACGAGGTCGTCATCGAGGCGGCCAGAAAATTCTTTCCCGAGGTTTCCTGCGAGCTGGACAATCCGAAACTGTCCATCCTTCCCATGGACGGCATCGAATACATCAAGTCGAAGAAGGATCACTACGACGTGATCATCATCGACTCCACCGACCCCGTCGGCCCCGCCGAGGGACTCATCGCGTCATCCTTCTACCGGGATGCCTTCGAGGCCCTCACGGACAACGGTGTCATGGCCGTTCAGGCGGAATCTCCCTTTTTCTATCCCGACTGGGTCCGAAAGATCCACCGGAACCTGCACGGGGTCTTTCCCGTAACGAAATTCTATCTCTCCTTTACCCCCACCTATCCCGGCGGCCTGTGGACCTTCGGATTCGCCTCCAAGGGCCTCGATCCCGTGACCGACTTCGAACCCTCCCGGGTTCCGGCCGACGTCACTTTCCGCTACTACACCCCGGACCTGCACCGGGCCGCCTTCCAGCTCCCCGCTTTTGCCCGGGAGCTCTGTGAGTGACAGGGAATCACCACCCTCGATATTGATTTCTCTTTCCCTGTATGATACCCAAAAGCTAAGAAAAACGGGGCGTAGCGCAGCCTGGTTAGCGCGCCTGCCTTGGGAGCAGGAGGTCGGCCGTTCAAATCGGCTCGCCCCGACCATTTCTCTAAAAAGGAGTAAGTTATGGCTCTGTCAGAAAGGATCGGAAGGATCAAACCATCCCCTACCCTCGCCGTGTCCTCCAAGGCCAAGGCCATGAAGGCCCAGGGGATTGACGTGGTCAGCTTCGGCGCCGGAGAACCGGACTTCGACACGCCGCAACATATCAAAGAGGCCGCCATTCAGGCCATCAACGACGGTTTTACCAAATACACCCCCGCCTCCGGAATCAATGAACTCAAAGAGGCCGTCTGCGAGAAATTTGAACGTGACAACGGTTTGGCCTTCGACAAGTCCCAGATCGTCATCTCCTGCGGCGGGAAACACGCCTTCTATAACCTCGCCCAGGTCCTTCTCGACCCGGGAGACGAAGCTGTCATCCCCGCTCCCTACTGGGTTTCCTACCCCGACATGGTCCGCCTGGCGGGGGGAACCCCCGTCATCATCGAAACCCACGAAGAAAACGGATTCAAACTCTCACCGGAACAGCTGGACGAAGTCCTTTCCGAGAAGACCAAGATCGTGGTTATCAACAGCCCCTCCAACCCAACGGGGGCCGCCTACTCGAGGGAAGAACTCGAGGCCCTGGCCGAAGTGATTCTCAAATACCCGAACGCCCGCGTCATATCGGACGAGATCTATGAGAAGATCGTATACGATGGCTACGAATTCACCTCCATCGCCAACTGCGGCGAAGAGATTCTCAAAAGAACCCTCATCATCCACGGGGTCTCCAAAACCTATTCCATGACGGGCTGGCGGATCGGGTTTACCGCCGGAGACGCCGATATCATCAAGGCCGTTTCCATGCTCCAGAGTCAGAGCACCTCGAACCCCACCTCCATCGCCCAGAAAGCGGCCGTGGCGGCTCTTCGAGGGCCCCAGGAGCCCGTCGCTGAAATGGTCAAGGCCTTCCATGAACGCCGGGATTACACGATTTCACGGCTCAACGCGATGGATGGAGTCACCTGCTTCACACCGCACGGGGCCTTTTACGCCTTCCCGAACCTCAACAGCTACATGGGAAGCGGCTACAAGGACCATAAAATCTCTTCCGGGTACGACATGGCGGCCTACCTCCTCGACGAAGTCAAGGTCGCGGCCGTTCCGGGAGATGCCTTTGGGAAAGCGGGATACCTGCGCCTCTCCTTCGCCACCTCCATGGATGAAATCAAAAAGGGATTGGATCGGATCGAAGAGGGTCTGGCAAAGCTGAAACGATAGAAAATCAGTCGTATTTCCGGCCTCGATACTTTATCCAGCCGCCGCGGTGACGCCCGTGGGGGTCATGGTGCGTCCAGTGTAAAATACCGCCTTTCGAATTCCACTCATACTCCCCGGAAAACTCGATCGACGCCCCCTTTTTCAACCCCTCTACCCTGGGGGCAATGTCGATGTTGTGTACCACCAGCAGTGTCAATCCCGAAGGCAGGCGAACGATAAACCTCTGATGACGGCTTCCCCGCGTGTCATCCCGGAGGATCTGGACGACCTTTCCTGAACCCTCCACATGGACGTTGCTGCGGCGATTCCGAAAGGCGTCTTCGATCGAAAGGCCGGTCTGAACACGACGTTCCGAAAACGGGGGAACAATTTCAGTATAGAGCTGCAGGAGTCCATAGACTCCAACCGCGATCAAAAAAGCGATAAACAGTCTCTTCATGCGCCGCTCAAGGGTTTAAACTCTCACAAAAAAGAAACCGTTATCATCGTTCCTTGGATTCGAAATAGTCTTTCAAGATCTGTTCGTGATCAAAGGCCAGGGGAGAAGGAAGATTGTCCCGGGTGAAGATCCTCGCCTTCTTGGCGTCGTCGCCCCCCTTGGGTGTCCCCTCCGCGCGGGCGATGAAAACGGTCGTAATCGTGTGGTGCCGGGGATCCCTGTCCGGGTCCGAGTAGGTGTGAAACTGGGAGATCAGCGTCACGTCCAGCCCCGTTTCTTCCTTCGCCTCACGAACCGCCGTCTCCTCCAGGGACTCGCCGTAATCGACGAATCCGCCCGGAATCGCCCATCCGTATGGAGGGTTCTTCCTTTCAATCAGGACGATCCCGCCTGTCCCTTCCACCTCGATGATGATATCGGCCGTGGGCACGGGATTCTTGTAGATATCGAACTCATAACCGCATTTCGGGCACTTCAGGTGTTGCATCATGCCTGGACGTCCCCCTCCTGAGGCTTCAAGATAATCCGGGCGTCCGCGATGACGCAGCGTTCCGGGGAACACATCAGCGGGTTGATGTCGATGGATTCGAAATAGGCTGCCATATCCATGACGAGATTGGAAAAGGTCACGAGGGTCTCCGTGAGTTCTTCGAAGTTGATCGCGGGCTGCCCGCGATAGCCGGCAAGCAACTTGTAACCCTTGAGGCATCGCGTCATATCCGCCACATCGCGCGCCTCCAGGGGCGCCATGCGGATCGCCACGTCGTTGTAGACCTCCACGCCCGTTCCTCCTATCCCCAATAAGACGACAGGGCCGAACTGGGCATCATTCTTGGCCCCCATGATCAGTTCCACCCCCGTCACCGTCTCATCAACGAGGACGCCTTCAAACCCCGCGAGACGGCTCAAACGGGCAAAGGCCTCGCGCAGCTCTCCTTCCGAAGAAACTCCCGTCACAACCCCGCCCACATCCGACTTGTGAACAACCTCGGGAGAAACAACTTTTACGACAACGGGATATCCCACCTCCT
>CAZKUZ010000131.1:0-2035 GCA_964556045.1 uncultured Thermodesulfobacteriota bacterium
GAGGTATCTTCCGATGACGGCCAAATTGGAGGGCGCCTTCTCCACCGGGGGTTTCTCCACGAGGGAATTCACCTCGTAGAGCCTGTCGCCCACCTGTCTTCCGTCGATGATCCCATACTGGTAAACCTCGTCTCTCGGGACCTCCTTGATGGCCAGGACAATTCCCTTCCCCAGCTCGTTATAGACATCGATCATCTGTCTCAGACAGGGAGGATCGGCATCCACAATATCGTCCGCCAAAAGCACCGCGAAGGGGTGATCCCCCACAATCTGTTTCGCGCACAGAATGGCGTGTCCCAACCCCAGCGGCATCTTCTGCCTCACGGAGACGATCTGGACCATCTCGGAGATATCTTGCACCAGCTTCAGGAGCTCGTCCTTTCCCTTCGATTTCAGATGATGTTCCAGCTCAAACGAGATGTCGAAATGGTCTTCAATCGAGCCCTTCTCCCGACCCGTCACGAGGATGACCTGGGTAATTCCCGTATCGATGGCCTCTTCGGCGATATATTGAATCGTCGGCTTATCCACGATCGGCAGCAGTTCCTTGGGAACCGCCTTGCTGGCGGGCAAAAAACGGGTTCCGAATCCCGCCGCCGGGATGACCGCTTTTTTGATGGTCATGATCTATTCCCTCTCTTCCAACAGGCGCTGAACAGTTCTTACCAACTCGTCCACATCCGATGACTTCACGATATACGCGTCCGAGGCCCAACATGAAAAATCTTGCTTATACTCCCCGTAGGCGGAACAAAGGATAATGGGGAGATCCTTTGAAAGTTTTCTAATCTCGCTCAATACCTCGAGACCGCTCATCCCCGGCATCTTGATGTCGAGCGTTACCAGATCGGGCTTGAAAGTCTCCAGCTTTTCCAAGGCCTGGCTGCCGGAATCGGCCGTTTCCACCTCAAAACCGGCATCTTCCAGCTCCATTTTATACAGACTGCGAATCGCTTCTTCGTCATCCACAACAAGAATTTTCTTCACGGATCTCACCTCCATCATTCAAGCACCACCTCTCGAAGATACGCGGCGGAAAGCTCCGGCGGTGTTGGGTTGATGTAAAAACCCGTCCCCCACTCAAACCCAGCTATCCGGGTAACCTTTGGGATAATCTCGATGTGCCAGTGGAAATAGGGCAATTCACCCGCCATAAGCGGCGCCGTGTGAATGACCATATTATAAGGGGGGATCTCCAAAACCTTATCAATCCGCTTCAGGGTTCTTGAGAGGATCTCGGCAAGCGTGCGGTACTGCGACTGTTCGATCATCCTGTAATGCGATCTGTGAATCTTGGGGAAAATCCAAGTCTCAAACGGAAACCTGGCGGCAAAGGGGGCAAAGGCCACAAAGTCCTCGTTTTCCTCAACAATCCGAATTTCCCGGCTCTTTTCCTGGGCCATCATTTCGCAAAACACGCATTTTTCTTTCTCGTTGTAGAAACGTTCCCCTCCCTCCAGTTCCTCGTGAACCCGCTTCGGGACAATCGGCAAGGCGATGATCTGGGAGTGGGAGTGCTGCAGCGACGCCCCCGCTTCCTTCCCCCGGTTCTTGAAAACCACCACGTATCGGAACCTTACATCCTTCGCCAACTCCTCCATCCTCAACTTAAACACAAACAGGATTTTCTTGATGTGATCCAGGGGGAGATCGGACAGCTCAACCTCATGGTCCGGCGTCTCGATCACGACCTCATGTTCGCCCACGCCACGCATCCAGTCAAAAAAACCGTCGGAGCGAAGCTCGGCATCCCCTTCGCTCCTGAGCGCGGGAAACTTGTTCGGAACAACCCGAATGCTCCAGCCCGGGCTGTCAGGCCGGGTCCCCTTTTTCCGGAAAGCAAAAATCTCCGGAGGCGTTAAAGATTCATTCCCCGGGCAAAGTGGACAAAATCCTCCCTTTCCCTCACTCTTTTTCGTGGCATAATCCGAGGGGCGTTTCCCCCTTTCCGGAGAAATAATAACCCATCTTCCAACTATCGGATCCTTACGAAGCTCAGACATTCAAGGGAACCTTACGTAGAAAAATCTACCCG
>CAZKUZ010000132.1:0-4373 GCA_964556045.1 uncultured Thermodesulfobacteriota bacterium
ACGAGAACATCGTATTCCTCGGGACGAAGCAGAACGAGCTGAAACATGGCATCGGCGATTCTGTCCTTCACCACGATCTTCCCGTCAAGGGGGGCTCCACCCTCGAGATCCTCCTCCAAGACGATGTCATCCCCGTACTCCTCCCGCGCCACTTGGTACGCCCATTCCCGAAAGGCCCCCTCCGTATACTTCATGATGTTGCCTTTATGGATAAAGGTCACACTCCTGCGTCCGTGGGTGATGGCGTAATCGAAGGCCCGCTTCACAAACCTTTTTGTGTTTCCCTTGCTGATGAATTTGATTCCGATCCCCGCGTCATCGGGAATCTCCCAATCAAAGGTCTCCCCCAGCACCTGAATGAGCTTCTTTGCCTCCTGGGATCCCTCCGGCCACTCCAGCCCGGCGTAGACGTCTTCCACATTTTCCCTGAAGATCACCACATCCAGCTTTTCGGGATGCTTCATGGGTGAAACCACCCCCTCGAAATAACGGACGGGGCGGATACAGGTATAGAGATCGAAATGCTTTCTGAGGGTCACGTTCAGGCTCCGAAACCCCTTCCCGACGGGGGTTGTCAGAGGACCCTTGATGGCAATGCGGCAGCGGGAAATGACCTCGAGTGTCTCTTCGGGAAGGAGTTCTCCCGTTTCTTTCAAGGCCCTCTCACCCGCGAGAATCTCCTTCCAAACCACCTCCCTTTTGCCCCCATACGCCGCTTCCACCGCCTTGTCGAACACGAAACGCGCCGCGGGCCAGATATCCCGTCCCACCCCGTCTCCCTCGATGAAAGGAATGATCGGATCGTCCGGGATGACCCATAGGTCCCTCTCAGGCTTTGTAATAAGCGTTCCCTCCACGATACCCTTTCCTCTTTAGCGGATCAAATTTTCCCTGTAGAACGCGAAATCAGTCCCCGAGGCTGAAATCGCCGTACCTCCGGACATGGGCTACCAGCCCTCCCTCCATAAGGATCCGAGTCATGATATCCGGCAAGGGGGGAAAGGACAGATGAATCTCTCTTGTCTTATCCTCCAAAATCCCCTTTCCCAGATCGATGCTCAGGATATCCCCCTCCCGGATCCCCGAAGTATCACACACGATCACGGGAAGCCCTATGTTGATGCAGTTCCTGAAAAAAATCCTCGCCACGGACGTGGCCACGATGGCCCGGATTCCGGCCAGCTTGATCACGGTAGGGGCGTGCTCCCGACTGGAACCCTGGCCAAAATTTCTCCCCCCCACCACGATATCACCGGGATGAACCCCCTCGGCGAAATCCTCACGCGCATCTTCCAGAACGTGTTTTGCCAGTTCCTCAAGGTTGGATCTGAGATGGAAGTAACGACCCGGCGTGATCTGGTCCGTGCTGATGTCATCCCCGAAAATCCAGGCGCGTCCCTCAATCTTCATGCCTTCTCCTCAAAGATATTCCCTCGGATCCGTAATCCTTCCCGTAACGGCAGAAGCCGCCGCCGTCAGGGGGGACGCCAAATAGATCTCACCGTTCGGATTCCCCATACGTCCCTTGAAGTTTCGATTCTGCGTGGAAAGGCAACGCTCCCCGTCGCCCAGGGCCCCCGCGTGCACTCCCACACACGGTCCACACCCCGGCGTCACCAGGGTCGCCCCCGCCTCGAAAAACACCTCCAAGATCCCCTCCGCCATCAGTGACTTCAGCACCTGTTGAGAGGCGGGAACGATAAGCAAGCGGGTGGACGGATGCCGCCGTTTCCCTTTGAGGATCTCCGCCGCCAGTCGGAAATCGGATGCCCGCCCGTTGGTGCAGGTTCCGATGACGACCTGCTGGACGGTTTTTCCGGCGACCTCTCCATCGTCGATGGGAAAAACATTGTCCACCGTGTGGGGACACGCCACCTGGGGAACGAGGGAAGGAATGTCGATCTCCACTTCCCGAAGGTATGCCGCATCGGGATCCGGGGCCAGCGACCGGTAAGAGTCTCCCCTCCCCAGTGTTTCGAGATACGCCCGGGTAATCTCATCCGACGGGAAGAGGCCACACTTCGCCCCCGCCTCCACAGCCATGTTGGCCATCGTCAGTCGGCTTTCCATATCGAATGACGCGGCCCCCTCTCCATCGAACTCGAGGGACTTGTAATTGGCGCCATCGGCACCCAGTTCCCCGATGAGGTGGAGAACGATGTCCTTCGCGGTCACACCTTTCGGCAATTTCCCCTTTAATATCACGCGGATACTTTCCGGAACCAGAAACCAAGTCTTTCCCAGGGCCATGGCAATGGCAATATCCGTGGATCCCATACCCGTTGAAAAGGCACAAAATCCTCCCCCCGTGCAGGTATGGGAATCGGCTCCCACCACCAGTTCCCCCGGAGAGATATACCGCTCCGCCATAATCTGATGGCATACCCCCTCTCCCACCTCATGGAGGACGGCCCCATAGGTACGGCAAAACTCCCTCAAAAAAAGGTGATCGTTTGACAGTTCCCGGCGCGGGCTCGGAGCGGCATGGTCCAGGAAAACGTGGGTCTTCTCGGGAAAAGCGAGGGCGTCCTTTTCGAGGGCGTGGAATTGCCGAACGGTCAGAGGGCCCGTCCCATCCTGCATGAGTATCCAATCCACACGGGCGAGAACGAAGTCACCCGCCTTTACGGGGCGCCCGGCATGAAAGGATAAGAGTTTTTCGGCGAGGGTCTGACCCATTCTATTCTATCTCTTCGGTCTTGACCAGTTCTTCGAACCTGATATCACACCCGATGACTCCCTTGATCTCCCCGTCGATATCGCAGCAAATGGGTGCCGAGACAGTTAGGCAGAGGGCCCCGGTAATCGCGGAGGTATAGAGTCCCGTCACGTGGATCTTTCCGTCCTTCATGGGTTTGATGAACCACTCTCGATCCAGATAGACCTCATGGAGTCCCACCTTCCCGTACTTGGCCCGGTCCACGATCTGCGTGATATTCTTGGTTATCTTGACCCCGTCCTTGTTCACCACATAGGCAAACTGGATGAAGGGATTCTCCTCCACGAAGCTTGAAAGAACCGGCTCGATCTTCTTGGGATCCATGGACTGAATCTCCGCGAGATCCGCGACTTCCCGTATCAGGTGCGCCGCCAGCTCGTGAGCCCGTCCCTTGATCTGATCGAAATCGGACACGAAGTATTCGGGCAGATACTTCTTCGCCAGACGTGCCATCTCCTCGTTGGAGATATCGGTGACCCGCCCCTTTTCGTACTGGGCCACCACCCATTTGTAGATCTTCGCGGCGCCGGGATGCCGCTTGTCCACTTTCCGGTCTTCCGGAAGGATGAGATAGGAGTTGATCCACTGGACGATCCCCGCGATCCCAGACTTGTCGTTGATCATCACCCCCAATGGGCGGTTGAGGATTTTTGCCGTGTCGAAGATGTTGTAGATCTCCTCGTTCTTGAAGATACCATCCGCGTGAATGCCCGCGCGGGTGACGTTGAACTCAGATCCCACAAACGGCTGGTTCTTCGGAATGGTCTCTCCGATCTCCTTTTCGAAGTAGTTCCGTATCTCCGTAATCACCTGCGTGTCGATACCGTCGACCTTGCCCGTCAGGCTGATATACTCGATAATCATCGCCTCGATCGGCGTGTTTCCCGTTCTCTCCCCAATACCGAGAAGCGAGCCGTTCACCGCGCCACACCCGTAGAGCCAAGCCGTAGTTGAATTGATGACCGCCTTGTAAAAATCGTTGTGCCCGTGCCATTCCAACTGGTCGGAAGGAACTCCCGCGTCGTGAACCATGGCGCGAATCAGTTTGGGCACGGAGCGAGGCAGCGCCGCCCCGGGATACGGCACCCCAAACCCCATGGTATCTGCCAGACGTATCTTGACGGGAATCCCGCTCTCCTCCGAGAGGCGCATCAAGGCCTGGGCAAAGGGGACACAAAACCCGTAGATATCCGCGCGCGTAAAATCCTCAAAATGGCACCGCGGGCGAATCCCCTCTTCCAAGGCCTTTTCCACGATTCTAAGGTAGTCGTCCATGGCCTTTTTACGATCTTTCTTCAGTTTCAGGAAGATATGATAATCTGAAACAGAGGTCAAAATCCCCGTTTCTTTCAAGCCCATCGACTTCACGATTTCGAAATCCTTTTCATGGGCGCGGATCCATCCGGTGATCTCAGGGTATCGATACCCGCGTTCCTGGCACTTTCGCACCACTTCCTTATCTTTGTCGCTGTAGAGAAAAAACTCACACTGGCGGATCACCCCCGTGGCGCCTCCAAGCCGGTGCAGCATATCGTAGAGATCGAGGATCTGATGAACCCGGTACGGGGCCCGGGACTGCTGACCGTCCCGAAACGTCGTATCGGTGATAAAGATTTCCTCCGGCGGATTGGGGACCTCAATATTGTAATCGAAG
>CAZKUZ010000133.1:0-8996 GCA_964556045.1 uncultured Thermodesulfobacteriota bacterium
TCCCTGGTTGTCACATCCCTTTATCTACTGGAATGACCTCGAAATGTCCAGAAAACCCTTGATTTTACCATAACAACTCGATTATACTTCCCTTCCGTTGAAAAAAAACGAGGCGAAAAGGACACAAAATGGGAGAAAAACTTTTACATACGGCCGAGAGCGACAAGACAATCGAGGAAGTTATCGAAAACCTGAAGAAGAACGCCCCGGACTACGGTTTCAAGGTGCGCCATGTCCTGAATCTCGGGGAAGAATATCGCGCCAACGGCGCGGAGGTGGAAGACGGCTTTCAAATCTTCCAGGTCATTGTCTGCAGTTTCATCCCCTCATACGGGGCCGTTAAACAGAATCCCGAAAGGGCGGCGGTCCTTCTCCCTCCCAAACAGATGGTTGTATACAACAAAGACGGAAAGACTGTGGTCAATTACCTTCCCTTTACCCCTGAATTCATCGCCCAGGCCCTTCCGGAAGACGGTGAATTCCCGGAAAGACTCGCGAGAGCCTGCAGGAAGATCGCGAAATTGATCGAGGCGTCGGTATAGAGAAGAGACACGCCCCACACCAAAGAAGTTCCAAGTAAAAAACTCAGCCGAAAAGGAAGGAATCAGGAGACCCTCCTCTATCCGGGGTTCGTTGTCCGACCGCGAAAAGAGAGCGCCTCCTCGAATCAAAGGGGTATGTTCCCGTGATTCGTCTTGTTTTTTGGGATTTTCCTCTTCGTGAGGAGAACCTCAAGGGTGGCGATCAGCCGGTCACGGGTCTCCGCCGGCTCGATGATGTCGTCGATGAAGGTGGAGTTGGCCATGATGTAGGGACTCTCGTTCCGCCTGAACTCCTCCACTTTCCGTTCGAAATAGGCCTCGGGATCCTTGGCGGCCTTGATCTCGTCCTTGTAGAGGACCTTGACGGTGGCGCGGGCTCCCATGACCCCGGACTCGGCGATGGGCCAGGCGTAGACCACGTGCACCCCCAGATCCTTGTCCACCCCCATGGCGGGCTTGGCACCGCCGTAGGCCTTGCGGATGAGGAGGGCGATCTTGGGCACCGTCGACTCGGCGATGGCGAAGGGGAGCTTGGCCCCGTGCCGCAACAGGCCGTTGTGTTCCTGCTGGGAGCCGGGCAGATAGCCGGTGGTATCCACCAGCATGATGAGCGGGATATTGAAGCAGTCGGCAAACCGGACGAACCGGGCCGCCTTGACGGAGGCGTCGATGGTCAGGGACCCGGCCATGTAGAGGGGCTGATTGGCCAGAATCCCAACGACGTGGCCGTTCAAACGTGCGAAGGCCGTGATGATATTTCTGGCAAATTCCGGCTTGATTTCAAAGATGTCTCTATCGTCCACGATCTCCAGGATCACCTTCCGCATGTCATAGGTCTTCCGACTGTCGCTGGGCACGAGATCGTTGAGTCGCTCGTTGATCCTGGGAGGTGAATCGGCCGGTTTTCCCTCCGGGGGGAATTCCTCGTGGCTGGAGGGAAGATAAGACAGCAATCTCCGTATCGCGGTGAAACATTCCTCCTCCGATTTGAAGCGGGCATCCCCGAGGCCCGACTTCTGACAGTGCACCTTCGCGCCCCCCAGGTCCTCCATGGAGATTTCCTCTCCCACCTCCGCCTTTGTGCCCTTGGGACCCGTGGCGAAGACATAACTCAAGCCATCCACCATAAAGATGAAATCGGTCATGGCCGGGCCATACGCCCCGTTGCCCGGAGACGGCCCCAGCATGGCGGAGATCTGCGGAATGAGGCCCGAGTTCTTCGCAAACCTCTTGAACGTGGAATAATGGGCCGGATTGATATAGGCGTTGAGTTCCAGGCGTCCCCCGGAGCCGTCCCATAAACAGATCATGGGAATCCCCAGATCCCGGGCCTTGTCCATGACATTGTTCATCTTGAGGCGATGCACTTCCCCGAAAGACCCTCGCCAGACGGTGTAATCTTGCGAGAAGATTCCCACCATTCGTCCGTCGATCTTCCCGAATCCCGTGACAATTCCGTCCCCGTAGATCTCTCTGGCCGCGTCTTCCTTGGTGGCGCCCAGCATTCCCAACTCGACGAAGGTCCCAGGATCCAGGAGGCGTTCAATCCGCTCCCGCGCCGTCAGCTTCCCCTTGGCGTGCTGCCGCTCGACCTCCTCTTTCCCGCCCCCCAGGGCCGCCTTCGCCCTCTGGCTTCGGAGTTTCTCCACAGCCCGTTTCAATTCTTCATCCATGGCTTTCCTCTTACTTATACACTACGAAGTTTTTAACGCGTTATCCCTTTTCCGGACGAAAAAGGCGAAAATCTCTATCCCCAAAACAACCAAAAACAGCAACGTCCCCCCGATCCTTATCCGGTAATCGTGCCAGAACATTCCCAACGATGAAAGAAACAGAAAAAAGCGGACCGGATAACTCAGGGGCCTCAGAAAAAATCCCATAAGCGCCGACCCGATGGCGACACACCCCGCCAAGTCAAAGAAGAAGGCGAGCCCGATGGTCAAAAGCGATCCCTCCCAGAGCAAGGCCGGATGATAGATGAAGGTGAAAGGGACAAGATAGGCGATGATCGCCAGTTTCATCGCCGTAAATCCCGTCGTAAATGGCCGCGCGCCAGAAATACCGGCACCGGCGAAGGCCGCCAGGGCCACGGGCGGGGTGATGGCGGAAAGACAGGCGTAGTAAAACACGAACATGTGCGCCGCGATGGGTTGCACACCCAGCTTGAGCAAAACGGGACCGCCCAGGATGACGGTCAGGATGTAGGCCGCCGATGTGGTCAGGCCCATGCCGAGGATAAGCGTGGCAACCATGATGAAGATCAGGGACAGGATAAGGGATCCCCCCGAGGCCTCCACGACAAGTCCCGAGAACTTGAGGCCCAGCCCCGTCTGGGTCACCGCTCCGATCACGATTCCGGCACAGGCACAGGCCATGATCACTTCCAGCGCGCCCGTCGCGCCTTTCGCGAGGGTATAAACCACCTTCATGAAACTCATCCGCGTTTCTCGGCGGAGGGCGCTGCACGCCAGGATCGCCACGATGGACCAGAAGCCCGCCTTCATGGGAGAATACCCCTGAATCAGGAGATAGAGGAGAATCCCGGCGGGGATCAGAAGATGCCCTCCTTCCTTCAGGGTCGTGGGAAGGGAGGGGATCTCGCTCTTCTCCATCCCCCTCAGGTCGAGCCGCAGCGCCTCCATGTGTGTCATGTAAAAGAGGGAAAAGAAATACAAAACGGCGGGCAGCACGGCCGCGGCGCAGACCCGCACGTATGGAACCCCCAGCATCTCCGCCATGATGAAGGCACCCGCCCCCATGACCGGCGGCATGAACTGGCCGCCGGTGGAAGCCACCGCCTCCACGGCCCCGGCAAAGGTGGGACGATACCCGATCTTCTTCATCAAGGGAATCGTGAAGGAGCCGGTGCTCACCACGTTGGCCACGGCGCTACCGGAGATGGTCCCGAAGAGCGAGCTGCTGAAGATGGCCACCTTGGCGGGACCACCCCGATACCGCCCGGCGATCGAATTGGCGAGCCTGATAAAAAAGGCCCCCGTGCCGGACTCAACCAGGAAGGCCCCAAAGAGGATAAAGATATAGATAAAACTGGCGGACACACCCAGAGGAATGGTGAAAATTCCCTCGGTCGTCAGGTAATTGTAGCCGATAAGCTCATCCCAGTAAACGCCGCGGTGTCCCCACGTCCCGGGGATGTATCCCCCCAAGAGGGCGTAAAGCATGGCGATGATGGCAATGATGGGGAGGGGCCATCCAAGGATCCTCCGCGTCCCCTCCAGGACGAGGAGGATAAGGATTCCCCCCAGCCAGAGATCGTAATTTGTGGGGTTTCCGCCACGCATGACCACGTCGCGGAAGGTGAAGATCAGGTGCCAACAGGCCGCCATCGCCCCGAGAATGAGCAGGATGTCGAAAACATTTGACCAGGTCTTCCCCCTCTTTGCGGGTTTGATCAGGAAGACAATGGCCATTCCCAATGAAAGATGGACATTCCGTTGCACCATCGCGGGATAAAGCCCGAATTCCGACGTGTAAAGATGAAACAGGGACAAAACGACGCCAATGACAAAAATGGCGATACCCCTCGGAGACGCAAAAAAATCCGCCATGGAAGAAAAAGAAATCTTCTTTGCCGTCGTGGGTCCCTTCTTTAGTTCATCCACCTTTCAACTCTCCAGGCCAGCACCGAGATTTTTCTCGCCGTTACGACTTTAAGCGCCACGGGGGTTCCCGGCGAAACGTATCGCGTAAGAAAATACTTCCGATGATCGATCGTCAAGGAATGGTTCGCCTCGTCGGGAGACCCCATGATAAACGAGACCGATGCCATTTTTTCATGAAGTCCCTGTAACGTCCCCCATCCGTTGGAAAAATAGTTCGCGTTCGGAAAGATAAAGCCCTGACCGTTCAGGTCCGACTTGAAGGTCAAGCCGACGAGGTAAATGGCCTTCCCCTCCGAAACCTTGTAATGTTCTATATACATATCCTTGTCATAAGAGTGCCTGAAGGCCAGAGAGAACGGCTCATCCCCCCTTATGTCGACCCAGAAAAGCGGAACATGGGTCTCGGCGTTCTCAAGGCGAAGGAAGATTTGAGGAGAAAAGAGGAAAAGGATCAAAACGACGAGAATCAAAGGACATCCAAACCATAAAAGCCATCGATCCTTCCCTCTTTTCCCCTGCGGCATTACTTGAGCACACCCTTATCCTTGTAGAATTTCTCGGCCCCGGGGTGCAGGGGGATGGAAATCCCGTTCGTCGCCGTCTTCAACGTAATCAGCTTGAACTTCGCGTGAATCTCATTCAGCTCCGGCTTGTGGGAAAATATCGCGTCAAGAATAGAGTAGACGAGCTTGTCGTCCATCTCGGCATACGTGATGAAGAATCCCATCCATGCCAAGGTCTTGCAGTCCTTGTCGATCCCCTTATACGTGCCACCGGGGATAATATGCCTGAAATAGACCGGCAGGATCTTGTTGATCTTCTCCAGGGCCGCATCACTGATGTCGAGGAAGCGGATCTTGCGCTTCGTGACCAGGTCCATGATGGCCGAGGAGGGCGTCCCGATGGAGGTAATGATCACGTCCACCGTCCCGTCCTTGAAGGCCTGCATCGACTCGGACACGCTGAGAAAATTTTCCTTGACGTCGTCATACGACATGTTGTGGACCTTCAGGAGGCGACGCGTCATCAGCTCGATCCCGCTGCCGGGGGCGCCACAGGCGATGGAATGCCCCTTGATGTCCTCGAACTTCTTGATGGGGGAATCCGCCGCCACGATGATTTCGATGTCGATGGGATACGTGGAACATACCCCCCGGATATTCCCCACCTTCTTCCCTTTGAACATCCCCGTCCCGGTGTAGGCGTAATAGGCCGCGTCGGGCATGACAAGGGCAAGGTCCGCCCTCTTTTTACCAATGGCCCGGATATTTTCCACCGAGGCCCCGGAGGGATAGGCCGTGGCCTCCACGCCGGAGATATATTTGGTAATTACTTTGGCCACGCCACCCCCGAGGGGATACCAGGTTCCCCCGATCCCGGCCGTGGCGATCCTCAACCGTTTGACCGCCGACGCACCCGGCGTCGTGAACATGAACCCGATACAGGCGATCAATGCGACAATTCCGATGACCTTCACATATCTTCTCATCCTTTCCTCCCTTCTGGTTTGCTTGCCCCGTGAAATTGGCGAAGCCACCGTCGCAGGCGAACTTCACGGGGGTCTGTTCCGTCTCGTAAGGCGCTAAATGTCAGGCGTTTTAACTCATCTCGAGTTACGCCTCACGATTCACGGCTTTTCAGGCCTTTTACCTTTGGACTCTCTGCCCTTTCTTTTTCCTCCCCCCTTTCCTGTTTATTTGCCTATATTTCTTAAATCTACGACCCGCTTCGATTTGAACCCCTTGTCGGGATCGTAGATGTCGTTTTTGGAAACAAAGAGGACCTCAGGCCGCATCTCCACGGTTTGAAGACAAATGTCTGTCACCTTCTCCCGCACGGCCGTTTCGTCCATCGACGTTGCCACCTTGATCTGAAGGTGATCCGGCGAAAGCGAATCCTCCGGGTTCTCCCGCGTAAAGACGATCTGAAACTCGTCGATCTCAGGCATTCCCGAAAGGGCCTTCACCAGGGGCTCCGGATTGATGAGGGTCCCCTTGAACTTGATGAGGCTGCTCTTGCGGAAGGGCTGAGAAACCACCCGGGTCGTCCGGCGTCCGCAGTAGGGGCAGGGGTCATGACTCAGAACCACGATGTCCCCCGTGAGGTAACGAAGCAGAACCGTCCCCCGCCGGTTGAGATGGGTCACCGCGAGGTAGCCGGGCTTCCCGTCCTCGAGGCGTCTTCCCGTCTCGGGATCGATCACCTCCAGGAAAAAGTGGTCGGGAGCCGGGTTGTGGAATCCCCCTTCCCCCTCTCGATCACATTCCACCAGCACTGTGCTGATCTCCGTAAACCCGAAACGATTGTTTACGTAGGGGTCCTTCGCCCCCAGCCGTTTCAAACGCCGAATAATATCTTCGCGGAGGCCCTGCGAGCACGGTTCCCCCGCCACGGCCGCGAGACGGACCCGATGGTAGTCAAGCTCCATCTCTTCCGCCAGGGTCAAAAGCCTCCGGAGGAAACTCGGGATCCCCCACAGGACCGTGGCCTTGGAGGTCTCCACCATCTTCGCCGCGTGCCTGGAGGAATTGGTCACGGGAAATTCCGGGTTGGGCGTTCCCGTCAGGGTGCTCACGAGGCGGGCCCCGATCACCGTCGCGTACCAGAAGGCCGCGAAGAACGTCAGGTGCGGAACGGTGGTGAGAGGATAGGTGTTGGCAATGGTATCCTCCGGCGTCAACCCCACGATCCGGGCCACGCGTTTGGAAATCATCAGGGTGGCGTAGTAGTCGTGCGCCGTGTTGTAGAAAGGGGTCGGCTTCCCCGTCGTCGTCCCCGTGGTGTAGAGCATGTTGTAGATAATTTTCTCGAACAGGGGGGCATCCGGCAGTTTCAGGACAAACTCCTCCGGGCGGGTCATGTAATCCTCTTTCGAGGTCGGAGGAATCTGTTCAAGGTCCTCGATGGTGCGGATATCCGAAAACCGGATCCCTTTGTCTGAGAAAACTTTCCTGTAATACGTGTGTCCCGCCTCACAAAAGGCCATCATCCGACGAACACCATCATCCTGAACAGCGTGAATTTCGTCCCACGATTTCGAAAAAATTCCCGAAATATCTTCCATTTACCCTTCCTCTTTCAGTCCTCGTGATTCCCCAGGAATTGTGAGGCGGCCTCAGCCGTCCTCCTTAAGGGCTCCAGATATCTCTTCACCATCTCCATGTCAAAAAGTTGCGCGGGGGCCGCCGCGCTGATGGCGCCACAGGGAACCCCGGCCTTGTCGAAAAAGGCCACACCCACGGCACAGGCACCCAGCGCCAGCTCCTGGATGTTCACAGCGTATCCCTGTTCCCTCGAAATCTTCAGGGCCTCCTTCAGCGCCTGAGGCGTCGTGAGGGTATGGGGTGTAAACGCCTTGAACTTGACTCTCTTCAGAAAGGCGTCCACCCACTCCTCGTCCATGTAAGAGAGGATCGCCTTTCCCGCGGCGGTACAATAGAGGGGAAGTCCCGACCCGGTGTGAAGGTTGTACTGAAGGATTTGCCGCTTTTCGATTCGCTCCACGATCACCACCTCGTCCCCTTCGAGCAGAAAGAGATTAACCGTTTGATCGATCTCCTCGAACAGGTCGCGAAGGTACGGAAGGAGGAAGGTCCTCAAGGCCATGCCTTGGGTCACCCGGTATCCCAGTTTGATCACCTTGAGACCGAGGTGGTAACGCTTGGCGTGATCCCTCTTTAGATATCCCAACCGGCAGAGCGTCGCCGTGAGGCGCTGGACCGTCGAGATATGAAAGCCGCACCGCTGGGAAAGTTCCGTCAATGTCATGGCCTGGGTCTCCGGGCCGAACGCCTCCAGGAGGGCCAACCCCTTCTCCAGAGACTTCAGGTGGTGAATTCCGCCGGAAGACGCGGAAGCCTCAGACCTTTTTCGTGCCGTCTTCGTTGTAGTCATACCACCCCTTGCGGGTCTTGATCCCCAAGTGCCCCGCCGTTACCTTTCGCTGCATCAAAACCGGCGGATAAAACTTCATATCCTTCGTCTCTTCATAGGTGGACATCATGGCCTTCATCATGACGTCCAGACCCACCATGTCCCCGGTTTCGAACGGCCCCATGCGGCGGCCGAAAGCCAAGCGCATCCCCTCGTCGATTTCCTCTACCGTGGCGATCCCCTCCTCCACGAGGCGGATCGCTTCGATGGTGCCTGGGAAATTGATCCTGTTCAGGAGGAAACCGGCGACATCCCGTTCCACCCGGATCGGCTTCTTCCCGATCTTCTCCACGAAGGCAACCCCGGCATCCATGACTTCGTCACTCGTGGTCACGCCCCGAATGACCTCCACGGCCCGCATCATCTGGGCGGGGCTGAAGAAGTGGAGCCCCAGGACCCGTTCGGGATACCGTGAGACCGCGGCGAACTCGGTGATGGGAATCGCGGAGGTGTCGCTCGCCAACAAGGTTTCCTTTTCCACGATGGAAGACAGGACCTTGAAAACCTCCCGCTTGAGATCGAGATCTTCATAGGCATTCTCGATCACGATCTGCACGTCCTTCAGATCTTTCAGGTCCGTGGTCACGGATATGCGGGACAAGACCGTCTCCTTATCCTCTTCGATCCTTCCCTTCTCGACGAATTTCCCCACCGACCACGCGATATTTTCCCTTGCCTTCTCAAGGGCCGCCGGGTCCGTGTCCATCATCACCACCCGCATTCCCGCCTGGGCGCAAACCTGCGCGATTCCGCTGCCCATCAACCCCGCGCCAACGATCCCAACCTGCTCAAAATCTCTCATCATTCCTTTCCTCCATCTTGATATTATCGTAATACGATAACTTATATCTCATATAGATACTTATATCATAAGTGAATGCCCGCCCGATTGTCAAGG
>CAZKUZ010000134.1:0-7195 GCA_964556045.1 uncultured Thermodesulfobacteriota bacterium
CATCTTGACATTCCCATCGATTTTCCGTAGATAGATTGAACCACGCAAAGGAGTTAGGTACCTTGGCAAGAATCGAAATCAATCAATCCCTGTGTAAAGGATGTGCCTTGTGCACACTCCTCTGTCCAGAAAAACTTATCAAAATCGGCAACCAGATCAACGAAAACGGTTATTTCTACGCCGTATTCACGGAAAACGGGTCGTGTAAAGGATGCGCCTTATGCGCGAAGATCTGTCCTGACGTTGCCATCGAGGTGTGGAAATGACAGAGACACGTGATTTAGTGAAGGGAAACGAAGCCGTCGCCATGGGCGCCATCGACGCGGGGTGTCTCTACTATTTCGGCTATCCTATCACCCCGCAGAGTGACATTCCGGAATACCTTTCGTATCACCTGCCCAAAGTGGGAGGGGAATTCGTCCAGGCGGAAAGCGAGGTCGCGGCCATCAACATGCTGATGGGGGCCGCCGCCACGGGGATCCGGGCGATGACCTCTTCCTCGAGCCCCGGCATCTCTCTGATGCAGGAAGGAATCTCCTATATCGCGGGCAGTGAGATCCCCACGGTGATCGTCAACATGTCCCGAAGCGGCCCCGGCCTCGGAGGTATCGCCCCGTCCCAAGGAGACTACTTCCAGGCAGTCAAGGGCGGCGGCCACGGGGACTACCACCTGTTGGTGCTGGCCCCCAACTCCGTCCAGGAACTCTACGATCTTACGATCCTCGCCTTCGAATTGGCGGAAAAATATCGGAACCCCGTGATGATTCTCGGGGACGCCATGATCGGCCAGATGAAAGAGCCCCTCCTTCGAAAACCCCCTGGTGAGATCCGCGAATATCCCAAGGAATGGGCTTTAACAGGGGCCAAAGGAAGACCGCAGCGCGTTCTAAAATCCCTCTACCTGAAAGACGGGGAACTCACCGCCCACAACTGGAAACTCCATCAGAAATACGAAGCCATGAAGGAAAACGAGATCCGTTTCGAGGAATGGATGACCGAAGACGCGGATCTCATCCTCGTCGCCTTTGGAAGCGCCGCGAGGATCAGTCGAACCTCTGTCCTGATGGCCCGGGAAGCAGGCATGAACGTAGGGCTCTTTCGCCCCATCACCCTCTTCCCCTTCCCTGAACCACAGCTGAACGCCATGGCGAAGGCGGGTAAGCGCTTCTTCGTTGTCGAACTAAACACGGGACAGATGCTCGAAGACGTGAAGATCGCCGCGCAAGGTAATCGTGTCGACTTCTTCGGCAAACCCCCAGGGGCCCTTCCCACGCCCGAGGAGATCTTCGAGGAAATAAAAAAGATCTATCCCGAATCATAGAGGATAAAACATGAGTGAGAAAAAAATATTCAGCAGACCCAAAACACTGAAAGACGCCCCCTTCCACTTCTGCCCCGGCTGTCATCACGGCATCGCCCACCGAATGGTGGCAGAGGCTATCGACAAATACAACCTGAGGGAAAAGACCATCGGGGTGGCTTCCGTGGGGTGTTCCGTTTTTCTTTACGACTACTTCGACGTGGACGTCATCGAGGCCCCTCACGGAAGGGCGGCCGCCGTGGCAACAGGGGTCAAGAGGGCCCGAAAGGACAAGATCGTCTTCAGTTACCAGGGAGACGGGGACCTGGCCTCCATCGGGATCGCCGAAACGGTTCACACGGCCAACCGGGGAGAAAACATCACCATCATCTTTATCAACAATACCGTTTACGGCATGACGGGCGGCCAACTGGCGCCTACCACCCTGTTGGGCCAGAAAACCACCACCAGCCCTTACGGAAGGGACTTCATGCAGGACGGTTATCCCATCCGCATGACGGAGATCCTCGCAACCCTGGAAGGAACGGCCTTCGCCGCCCGCGTGGCTTTCACCACCCCGAAAAACATCAACATGGCCAAAAAGGCCATTGAAAAGGCCTTCCAATTCCAGAAAGAGGAGATGGGTTTCACCTTCGTGGAAATCCTCTCCGCCTGTCCGACGAACTGGGGGCTCAACTCCATCGACTCCATGAAACGGGTCGAAGAAGAAATGATCCCCTATTTTCCCCTCGGAATCTTCAAGGAGCGAAAGGCGGCCGATGTCTTATAAAATCGATAAAGGAAGCGAAATATGAAAAATTCGGTGATCATGGCGGGGTTCGGCGGCCAGGGAATCCTGCTCATCGGAAACATGCTGGCCTACGCGGGCTTGGAAGAGGGAAAACACGTTACCTACATGCCCGCCTATGGCGTGGAAATGCGCGGTGGAACGGCCAATTGCACGGTTGTCGTCTCAGACGAACCGATCGGATCCCCCATCGTGGGCAAACCCGACGCGGCCATTGTGATGAACCTGCCCTCGCTGAAAAAGTTCGAATCATGGATCAAGCCCGGGGGAACACTTCTTTTCAACACCTCCCTCGTCTCTCCCGAGAAACAGACGAGAGGGGACATTACCGTCTATCCCATCCCCGCCAACGATCTCGCCACGGAAATGGGAAACGCGCGCCTGGCCAATATGATCCTCATCGGGGCCTACGTGGAGGCGACGGGAGTTGTCTCCCAAGAATCCCTGATCAACTCCCTTTCCAAGGTCATCTCGGAACGCAATGCCCGATTTATCCCCCAAAATATCGAGGCCATCAAACTGGGAGCCCGCCAGATCAACCCGTCCAACGCCTAACCCCAGGAGGTATCATGGGAAAAAATGAAGAAATCACCCTTGCGAAAGTCGGGGAAAGGATCAAAAAGGTCCGAGAAGAAAAAAAATTGAGCCTCGCTGATCTCGCTGAGAAAACAGGGTATTCCTCCGCCATCCTCTCCCAGATCGAGAATCACCTCCTCTCTCCCTCCCTCGGGACCCTCATTCAGATCGCCAACGCCTTGGAAGTGCCTCTCAGCAAGATCTTCGGTGAAAAGCGGGGGCACTCCTACTCCATCGTCCGAAAAGACGAGCGCAAGCTGATCTCCCGCTTCGCATCGAAGGAGGGAGTCAACTACGGTTACACCTACGAATCCCTCGGCTATGACAAGAAAAACCGCCGAATGGAACCCTTCATCGTCACCCTGGAACCGGCGACGGTCAAGCACGAAAAACTCTCCTCTCACAGCGGCGAAGAGTTCATCTATGTCCTCGAAGGAGAGATGGAGGTTGTCCTGGGAAGCTTCAAGGATACCTTGTCCCCGGGAGATTCCATTTACTACGACTCCAAGCTCCCCCATCGGGTCGCCTGCGTGGGAGACAACCCGGCCAAGATACTCGCCGTCCTCTTCACGGAGGCCTAACCCCGGAACCACCTCAGAAGGCTTCCTTGACACCTCCCGCGACGCGTGGTAGAAACAGATACTTTTGAATCGACAGTTTACCTAATTCCGCATCGTCATTAGATATCCTGATCTTTTCAAAAAGGCAGTCAGAATGTGGCTGCGTGCCTGGCGGCGATTTGTGCGGTTTGTCGGCGCAAGGCATCCTTTCCAAAGCCGCACCAGAAAAAGGAGTGTTTTTTATGAACATGTATGTTGGCAATCTTGCCTATGGCGTAACCGAAGACGATTTACAGGCCGCTTTCTCAGAATACGGGACCGTGGAAAGTGTGAACATCATCAAAGACAGGTATTCCGGCCAATCCAAGGGCTTCGGTTTCGTCGACATGCCGGACAATTCAGAGGCCGACAAGGCCATGAAGGCCATGAACGGCACCGAATTCAAGGGACGTCAGATCAAGGTCAACCAGGCCAAGCCCCGGGGTGACCGTTCGTCTCGCAGGCCGAGATATTAATTTTACCATCGAAAAAGGCCGGCTCATGCCGGCCTTTTTTAGTTCCCCGATCTTCGCTTCCCTTTCCCCTCAACAATCAAGGTAATCTCCCCTCTGATCTTCCTGTTTGTCAGCTCCTCGAGAAGCTCGCCGGGGGTGCCACGGAGGACCTCTTCGTAGGGCTTGGTCAACTCCCGACACACCACCACGATCCGATCCCCAAAGGCACCTTCAATCTCTTGGAGCGTTTTCACGAGCCGGTGAGGGGACTCGTAGAGAACGAGGGTATAGGGGACCTCGGCAAGCTGCTCCAGTTCCTTCCTCCGTTTCCCGGACTTCTTCGGGAGAAAACCGATGAAGAGGAAGCGATCGGTGGGCAACCCCGCCACGGAGAGGGCCGCCATCACGGCCGAGGAACCGGGAACGGGAACAACCTTGATTCCCCGCTCCTGGGCCGCCTTCACCAGCCGGTACCCAGGGTCCGAGATCAGGGGCGTTCCCGCGTCGCTGATAACGGCGACCGATTCTCCGTTCTCAAGTCTCTTCAACAGGCCCTCTATCCTCTTCATTTCGTTATGCTCAAAGAAGCTGACAAGCGGTGTATCGATGTCATGGCTTCTTAGAAACCTTCCCGCCACCCGGGTGTCCTCCGAGGCGATCAGGTCCACATCTCTCAGAATCCCAAGCGCGCGCAGGGAGATGTCCTCCGGGTTCCCGATGGGCATCGCAACGATGTAGAGAGTTCCCCTTTCCTGGTTCATCAGTTCCCTATTTCTTTATTTCTCACCTTCGTTCCTCGGCCTATATCACCTTATCGTCCCGCAGACGCGTAATCTCATACGGGGTGAGGTTTAAAATCCGGGAGAGGAGCTCGTTCGTGTGTTCCCCCAGAAGCGGGGCGTGCCGGATTTCGCCTCCCCGTCCTTCGATCTTCACGGGATTGGCAAGGGTCTTGACCGTTCCGCAAACGGGATGAATCATCTCCCCGATCATTCCCCGAGCCAGGATCTGGGGATCTTCCAATACCTTGTCGATGGTCTTGACCTCGCAGGCGGGAATCTCGTGTCTCTCTAAAAGCTCCAACCATTCCCCGGTCGGCCGAGTCCTGATCAGCTCCTCCATCATGGGATCGAGGATATCCCGGTGAGCCACCCGGTCCAGGTTGGTCCTGAAGCGAGGATCTTCCGCCAGCTCCGGCCGGCCGATGGCCTCGCAGAAGCGGGGCCAGAATCCCTCCCCGAAAACCGCGACCACCAGGTACCCGTCCTTCGATTCAAAGACCTGGTAGGGCGTGACCGACCGGTGCTTCGATCCCGAGGGTCCCATTACCATTCCGTCCGCAAAGTAATACTGGGCGATATAGGGAGCCAGAAACACGAGGCTGTCCAGGAGGCTGATGTCCAGAAAGGCCCCCTCCCCCGTCCTCTCCCGCGCGAACAGGGCACTGACGATGGAAAAAGCCGCCTGCATGGCCCCGGCCAAGTCCCCGATGGGGATCCCGCACCGCACGGGCTTTCCCCCGGGCTCTCCCGTCAGGGCCACCACGCCACCCATGGCTTGCAGGACCAGGTCGTAGGCGGGACGGTCCCGGTAGGGGCCGGTCTGCCCGTACCCGCTGATGGAGCAGGCCACGATCTTCGGGTTTTTGGACCTTAGTGTCTCGTAATCGAATCCCAGGTTCTCCATGACACCGGGACGAAAATTGTCCACCACGACATCGGAATCCTCAACAAGCTTTAGAAAGATTTCCTTTCCCTTGGGAGACTTCAGGTCGAGCGTCAGGCTCAGCTTGTTTCGGTTGACGCTGATGAAATAGGCGCTTACGCCCTCGACAAAGGGGGGACCCATCCGTCGGATCTCGTCCCCCTTGCCGGGGCGTTCAATCTTGATGACCTCCGCCCCCATATCCGCCAGAAGTAACGTGCAGTAGGGGCCCGCCAGCATCCGCGTGAGATCGAGCACGCGGACACCGGAAAGAAAGGGATTCATGCCACCTGGGACTTCATCTGCTCCCGGAGTTTTTCCGTCGCCGCCCTATCCACCTCGAAGGTCTCCGGGTCGATGACCACCCCGTAATCCTCCTTCGCCTTCTCCACGGAAACCACGTCGTTGCGCACGTCCTTCAGAACCTTCTCCACCGGCCTCAGGTAGGGAGGACCGTATCCGCCGCCGCCGCCGGCCTGCTGGAAGTAGATGGTGCCGGCAGGGACATCCTCGATCAGGTCCTTGGAGAGGGCCTTGTAGACATGGCCGTCCGGGTAGATCAGCTCGATCTTGTTCAGGGTCCCTTCCTTCCCGCCGTGGGCGCCGAAGGCGGGTTCCACGTCCCCGTCTCCGAAGGTGACGACCTTGGTGTGATCGCTGCCGATCTTGAACCTGGTCTCCACGCCGAGACCCCCGCGCCACTGCCCCGCGCCGGCGGAATCCCGCCAATACTCGTGGAGCATCAGGAGGTGCGGCGTCTGCTGCTCGAACATCTCGTAGTCCTGATCCAGCACGCCTCCCGAGGCGTCGATCATCCCGATGTGGTCGTATCCGTCACACCCCTTGATGGCGCCGGAGCCGCCTTTCAGTCCCATGAAGCCGATGTCCACGTAGGGCCGTCCGTTCCGCGGATCGATTCCCGTGGTGAGGGAACAGAGAAGCTCGTTCCACTCCGCCGTGACCCGGTCCGGGATGGCGGGGCCCAGGGCCCGCATGATGGCGTCCGCGTTGTTGGGACAGAGATGGTTCCCATAGGTGGTCGCCTTGGGATAGGCAGCATTCAAGATCGTCCCTTCCGGGATGATGATGTGCATGGGACGGATCATTCCGTCGTTGTGGGGAATGTTCGGGTTGATCATCTGCAGAAACGTCAGGGTCGTGGCCGAGGCGCTGGAGGTGTAGGTCCCGTTCACGAACCCGTCCGTCTGCGGCGAGGTGCCCGTATAGTCGAAGGTGATCTCCTCGTCCTCCACCGTGATGGTCACGTGGATCTCATAGACCGACCCCGGGTTACGGCCGTCGTAGTAGACCCGGGAGGTCCCCTTGTAGACACCGTTGGGGATAGTCCGGATCTCGGAGCGCATCATCTTCTCCGTGGAGTCGAAGAGATGATTCTTGTGCGCCTCGAAGGCATCCAAACCGTACCGGTCGATGAGTTTCAAAAGCTCACGCTCCCCGACCACGCAGCTCCCGATCTCCGCCTTCATATCCTCCGCCACGATGTCGAGGCGGATGTTCGCAAAGATCAGGTCCCACACGTCCTTCCGGAGTTTTCCCTTCTCGTAGACCTTCACGGGGGGAATCCGGAGGGCCTCCTGCCATACCTCCGTGGCGTTGGGGTTGTATCCCCCCTGGACGCACCCGCCGATATCGGCCTGATGCCCCTTACAGGCCGACCAGGCCACCAACTCGTCCTTGTAGAAGATGGGCTTGTAGACCGCCACGTCGTTGTTCTGGTTGCCCATGGAAAAGA
>CAZKUZ010000135.1:0-2752 GCA_964556045.1 uncultured Thermodesulfobacteriota bacterium
GATCCCAGCGTCATCGACCAGCAGATCGAGCGCCTGAAAGAGGTAAGGCGGGAAAGAAACGACAAGGAGGTCACCAAGGCGCTGAAGGAGCTGAAAAAGGCGGCCGAGGAAGGAAAGAACGTCATGCCGTATCTGGTGACCGCCGTCAAGGCCTACGCCACGGTCGGGGAGATGACCAACGTTTTTCGAGAAGTGTTCGGCGAATTCAACGAACCGAGGATTATCTGATGGGTTTTCGTCTCGACGGACGGGTGGCGTGGGTGACGGGGGGCGCCCGGGGGATCGGTGCCGCCGTCAGTATCAAGCTGGCGGAGGCAGGGGCCAGGGTGGCCGTCATGGACATCGACGAGGAGACACTAAAGACCTTTCGTGCCCGTATGGCCGCTGAGGGCGAAGGAGTTTTCAAGACCTACCAAGGCGATGTCTGCGACGAGGCCTCGGTGAACGGGGTGGTTCAGGCCATCGCGGAGGATCTTGGGCCGGTCGATATCCTGGTCAACAACGCGGGGATCATCCGGGACCGCCTGTTTAAGAACATGACCCTGGAGGCCTGGCGCTCGGTTTTGGATGTGAACCTGACGGGGACCTTCGTTTGCACGCGGGCGGTCATCGAGGGAATGGCGGAGAGACGGTTCGGGCGGGTGGTCAACACCGCTTCCATCAGCACCCTGGGCAATCCGGGACAGGCCAATTACAGCGCGGCGAAGTCGGGAGTGATCGGTCTGACCAAGACCTTGGCCCTCGAATACGCCCGTTACGGGGTGACGGTGAACTGCGTGGCGCCGGGCGCGACCCTGACGGAGATGACCCGGTCCCTGCCCATGGAGGCGAAGAAAAGGTTTATCGAAAAGATTCCCGTCGGCCGGATGGCCGAGCCGGAGGAGATCGCGGTCATGCATCTCTTTCTGGCGAGTGAAGAGGCGCGGTACGTGACGGGGCAGGTTATCTTCGTGGACGGAGGTGTTAGCTGTGGATTTTAACCTTAACGTGACAAGATGGGGGAAATCATGAAGTACAAGATCGGGATTGACGTGGGAGGAACATTTACGGATTTCCTGTTGACCATGGAGGATGGAAGTTCCCAGATCTATAAGGTCCTGAGCACGCCGGACGATCCTTCCATCGCCACCATGCAGGGACTGCGGGAGATGGCGGAGGACAGGAACGTCAGCGTGGAAGAGTTTTTGAAAGACGTGACGGTCATCGTGCACGGAACGACGGTCACGACCAACGCGGTGCTGACCTACACGGGCGCCAAGACGGGGCTGTTGACCACGAAGGGAGTCCGGGACGCCCTCCAGATGCGACGGGGAATCCGGGAGGAGCAGTACAACAACCGCTACGAGAACGTGGAGCCCCTCGTCCAGCGCTACCTCCGGCTGCCCGTCGATGAACGCCTGGATTACAAGGGAGACGCCATCAAGCCCCTCGAGGAGGAGGATGTCCTGAACCAGGTGGCCGTCTTCAAGAAGGAAGGCGTGGAAGCGGTCGCCATCTGCTTCATGAACTCCTTCGCGAATCCGGAGCACGAGAAGAAGGCCGGAGAGATCATTAAAAGAGAGATGCCGGATGCCTATCTGACCCTGTCCGGCGATATCCTCCCGTCGATCCGTTTCTATGATCGCGTCAGCACGACGGTGTTGAACTCCTACGTGGGACCGATCCTGAAACGGTATCTCGACGCCCTTCTGAAGAAACTGAAGGATGTCAATTACGGAGGAGTCTTGCTCATCATGCAGTCCAACGGCGGGGTTGTGGCGCCGGAGATCGCCATGGAGCGGGCCGCCGTCACCCTTCTCTCCGGACCCGCGGGGGGACCCGTGGCGGGGATCATGTACACGGGGATCCAGGGATATGACGACTGCATCACCGTGGACATGGGAGGAACCAGTTTCGATGCCGCTCTCATCAAGGATCGAACCCCCATGGTCACGACGATGGGGGAAATCAACCGGTTGCGGATCGCCCTGCCCATGTTGAACGTGGTGACCATCGGGGCGGGCGGCGGAAGCATCGGCTGGATCGATGAGGGAGGGCTGCTTCGGATGGGGCCCCAGAGCGCCGGCGCGAAACCCGGTCCCGCCTGTTACAATTTGGGTGGAGAGGAACCCACCTGCACGGATGCCGACCTGGTCCTGGGATATCTCGACAAGGACTACTTTGCCGGCGGCCGGATTCCGCTCGACCTGGGCAAGGCCGAAAAGACCATCGAGGAGAAGATCGCGAAAAAACTGGGAATGGACCTCTACGAGGCGGCCTTGGGAATGTACAACGTCATCAACGTGAACATGGCGGCGGCCGTTCGGGAGGTCTCGGTCAAACAGGGCCAGGATCCCCGGGACTTTCCGCTGGTGACGGCGGGGGGCGCGGGACCGAACCACGCCTGCATGATCGCGCTGGAACTGGAAATTCCCGTGATTCTCGTCCCGAGGGAATCCTCCATCTTCTGCGCCGCCGGAATGCTCATGTCCGACCTCAAGCACGATTTCGTGCAGACCTACGCGACCCAGTTGTCCGACGTGGAACCCAAGCGCTTCAAGTCCTATTTCGAGGAGATGCGCCGGGAGGGCATTGCCCACCTGAAAGAAGAAGGAATCCCCGAGGACAAGATCGAGTTTGTCTATTCCCTCGATCTGCGCTACATCAAGCAGTATCACGAGGTGAACGTGCCCATCCCGGAAGAGGTGGCCATGAACGTGGATGTGGACGCCATGGCGGAGGCCTTTCATCCCCGACACAACAAGCTGTTCGG
>CAZKUZ010000136.1:0-6114 GCA_964556045.1 uncultured Thermodesulfobacteriota bacterium
ACTCAGCGACCACGTCGTCCAGGTTGGGACCTTCGAATTCACCCAGTACCTAATCGGAAATCCTCCGACCCTCCTGATGGAGGGCGGGATATCACCCCAGAGCCTGCTCGTCCACGAGCAGATGAAAACGCAAGGAGTCAACCACGGCGACATGCGACATCTCTGCATCCTTCACGGTCATTTCGATCATCTGGGAACGTTTCCCTATCTCATGGAAAAATTTCCGGAATGCGAAATCGTCTCAGGGAAACAGAACAGGGACATCCTCGCACGTCCGCGGGTTTTGGAAAGGATGTTAAACTCCTCCCGATCCGTCACAGCTTATACCCGCAAAATCAGCTTTCTGTCCCGGATCTACGAGCTGGAATCCCTCGCTCCCTTTCCCATCCATATCCCCCTGAACGAAGGCGACACCCTTTCGATCAACTCCCTCACCCTCGAGTTCACCGCCCTCCCAGGTCATTCCCCGGACGCGATGGGGGCCTACCTCCCGGAAGACGGGATTTTCTTCTGTTCCGACATGGCAGGACTCTACTTTCCGGACGGCACCATCCGCCCCAATTACTACTTCAATCTCCAGGCCTACGAATCCTCCCTCGAAAAAATCTATTCTTACGAGATCGAAACCCTCTGCTTCGGGCACAACGGCACCCTGACAGGATACGGGGAAGTAAAACGCTTCCTGGAACGCAGTATCGATTTCACCAACAAGCTCAAGAAACAGATCAAGGACTGGTTCGAGGCGGGTAAAGACCTGGAAAAACTGGCCCAGCAATTCGCCCATGGGGCGAAAAAGGGATTTCTCGCCTTCTTCCCCTACGAGCACAGCCTGATGTTGAGCCGACTGATCATCCGCCGGACGTTGGAATATTACGGGCTGTCTGGTTAGTCCCGTTTGCCCCGTCTATCCAATTAAGCTTGCTGGCTTAGGGTAAAATCCCCGCTTCAACCTTCAACCTATTAACCTCTCTTCTCTCTCTTTCATTGACACCCCCGCATTCGCGGGATAAGATGAATCGATGTCCTCTGAATCCACAAGTTTTAAAGTCCTCACCGAGGAAATCATCAAGAAGGATGTGTGCGTCCGCTGCGGGGCATGCGTGGGTCTGTGCCCCTATCTGACCCTGTATGAAGGAACCGTCGTTTTCCCGGATGTCTGTGATCTAACGAACGGACGATGCCTCAATTTCTGCCCCCAAGGCCCCGTAGACCTGGACGCGCTGGCGCGGCGGCACCAAGACGAAAGATACACAGGCCGTCCCCTCGGCCCCACGATAAAAATCGTCATGGCGAAAGCCTCCGGCAATCCCCACGCCCAGTACGGCGGGATCGCCAGCACCCTCGTCCAGTCTGCCGTCTCCGGTGACGGGCTGTCCGGCGCCCTTCTGACGAGATGGCGCGACGTGGCCTATCCCGAGGGTATTATCGTGGAAGATCCGGGGGAGATTCCCGCCTACGGAGGATCCCACTACGCGGGGGCCTACACCCTGTCGGCCCTGAACCGCGCACGAAAATCCCAGCCCGGAACCTTCGCGGTGGTGGGGCTTCCCTGTCAAATCCTCGCCCTGCGCAAGATGCACGCCCTTGATCACCCCGAAAATCCCCATTTCGGGAAGGAAGACCTGCTCATCGGCCTCTTCTGCACGTGGGGGCTTTCCCCCCGTGACTTCCTCGCCGAGATGAAGCGCCGGTTCGGAAACCGTAAAATCGTTAAATACGATATCCCCCCTCCACCGGCAAACCGCCTCGACGTCTTCTTCGAGAGAGGAGAGAAGGCGGAAATCCCCCTGGAGGAAATCCGTCCGTTCCTCAACCCGGGATGCCGCACCTGCCTGGACATGACGGCCGAATTCGCCGACATCTCGGTGGGGGCCGCGGAGGGCTTCCCGGGATGGAATACGGTGATCCTCCGCTCCCGAAAAGGATTGACTCTCTTCGACCGGCTCGTCGAGGAAGGCATCATCGAGACAGTCCCCCTACCGGAAGCGAACCTCCGTCATTTGTCGGAAGCCGCCGCCACGAAGAAACAGCGGGCCCTTAACATCATCGAGCAGGATGAACCCTCTTCAAAGGCGCTCACGCTTCCCGGTCCGGCACGGGAGACCATCCTGAACTTTCAACCCTCCGAGGAATTGTAAATGACGCCGGATCCCATCACCCTGAACGAACCCGGTCGCGTGGAACTCCTCATGGGGAACGAGGCCATCGCCCGCGGGGCGCTGGAAGCGGGAGTCCGCGTCGCGGCCGCCTATCCGGGCAATCCCTCCTCGGAGATCATCGAGGCCCTTTCCCGAGCGGCGGATCCCGAACACCTCCACGTCCAATGGTCGGTCAATGAAAAGGTCGCCCTCGAGGTGGCCGCCGGCGCCTCGTTTTTCGGATTGCGCGCCCTGGCCGCCATGAAACAGAACGGGCTGAACGTGGCCTACGACTTTCTGACCAACCTGAATCTCTGCGGCATCAAAGGCGGCCTCGTCGTGGCCGTCTGCGACGATCCCGGCGGCATCTCCAGCTCCAATGAGCAGGACACCCGTTTCATGGCCCGCCTCACCGATATCCCCCTCCTGGAGGTCTCGGGGTTTCAAGAGGCACGGGACATGGTTCGCTACGCCTTCGAGCTTTCCGAGGAAATCGGCTCCGTGGTCATGGTCCGGAGTGTCACGAGGATTTCCCACGGGCGCGGGCCCGTCACCTTCGGTTCCTTGCCGGAGCCTTCCGAAAAGCCCTATTTCGATCCCAGGGGCTCTTTCACCCCCTTTCCCATCCTCGTCAAACACGGAAAACGCCATGAGGCCCTCCGAGAGTTGGAAACGGTCTTTTCCCGATCCCTTTTCAACACCTACACGGGTCCCGAAAACCCGGAGCTGATCGTGGTAACCTCCGGAATTGGGGTTCTCTTCTCCGAGGAAGCCGTGGAGATTCTCGGGCTCCAGGATCGCGTTGGGATCATCCGACTGGGAACCACCTGGCCCCTGCCTAAGGCCTGGCTGACGGGGTTCATCGAAAAAACCGACCGATTTCTCGTGGTGGAAGAGGTCGACCCGTTCATCGAAAACAATATGAAAGAGCTCCTGGGAGAAGATACCGGCCGTTTCGGGGCCAAAACGGTCTTCGGTAAATCCTCCGGGCACATACCCTCCGAGGGAGGACTTGCCCCGGAGCATGCCATCTCGGCCTTGAAAACCCTCTGCGAGACTACCTACGAACCCCGGCCGGCAACCTACGTCCGCCTGGTCGAGGAAAAGACAACCGGGCTGGTTATCGACCGGGCGCTGGGATTCTGCCCCGGATGTCCCCACCGCGCCTCCTTCTGCGCCATCAAGAACGCCCTGGCCAAAGACGGGAGGGAGGGAATCGTCACGGGAGACATCGGCTGCTACGCCATGTCCATGTGGCCCTCCGGCTACAGCGTCGCCAAGACCCTTCAGGCCATGGGCTCCGGCCTCGGCGTGGCGGCCGGCATGGGAATCCTCGACGTCATGGGTAAAGACCAGCCCGTCATCGCCGTCTGCGGGGACTCCACCTTCTTCCACGCCGCCATCCCCGCCCTGATCAATACGCGTTTCAACACCTCACCCTTCGTGACCATCATCCTGGACAACAGCGCCACGGCCATGACGGGATTCCAGCCCCACCCCGGAACGGGCATGACCTGCATGGGACAGCCCGTCAATCCCATCGAGATCGAGGGGATCTGCCGTTCCATCGGGTTCGACGTAAAAACCCTCGATCCGTTCGACCTGGACACCACGGAAACCACCATTCTTGAGGCCCTGAGATCCGACCAACCCCAGGTACTCATCTTCAAACGCACCTGCGCCTTGGTGGCCCTCAAGGAATCTGGAAAGACCTACCGGATGGGCGTGGATGAGGAGAAATGCATCGGAGAGGCGTGCGGATGCGACCGGTATTGCACGCGGGTCTTCAAATGCCCGGGCCTCATCTGGAATCCAAAGACGGGAAAGGCGGAAATCGACGAGGCCATCTGCACGGGATGCGGCGTCTGCGCCGACATCTGCCCGGAACAGGCCATTCATCGGGAGGCATTCTCATGAGCGCCTTTTCTTGTCCCTACAATCTCATTATCGCGGGTGTAGGAGGCCAGGGAAACGTGCTCATCTCCCAGCTCATCGCCCGCGCCTTCATCCAAAAAGGCTACCAAGCCATCGTGGGGGAAACCTACGGGGTCTCCCAGCGGGGCGGCTCCGTCATGAGCCATGTCCGCATCTTCAAGGAAGGCATCATCGGCCCCATTATTCCCGAGGGGCTGGGAAATCTCGTCCTGGGACTGGAGCCCATGGAAACCCTCCGGATCTTGAAAACCTACGGAAACCCCGACATCCATGTTATCACCAATACCCGACCCATCAGCCCCGTGGACGTCATCGCGGGCAACCTTTCCTACCCCGATCTAAATGACATCTTCGAGGCCATCTCCTCCCTCTCCGGCAAGGCCTGGAAGGTGGACGCCAGCGACCTGGCCATGGAGATGGGAAACGCCCTCCTCACCAACATGATCATGGTAGGAGCCATGCTCGGAACCGGCCTCTTACCCTTGACGATGGACGACTTCGTTGTTATACTTCAAACATACACGAAAACTGAAGGTTTCGATGCCAATAGATCGGCCCTCCAAAGGGGCTTCGACGCTATCAAAGCAACTGAATGATGAACGGAAATATCGATTACTACAAAACCCTCGGTGTCTCGGAAAAAGCCGACGCCGAGACCATCAAACACGCCTACCGGAAACTGGCCCTCCAGTACCACCCCGACCGAAATCCCGGTGATCCCCGGGCGGAAGAGCGGTTCAAGGAGATCAGCGAGGCCTACGGGGTTCTCATCGATCCCGTCAAACGGGCCCAGTACGACCGGATGCGAAATCTGGGGGCGTTTGGTGGCTACCAATCCGCGACCCAATCCCAGGGATTCAATTACAAAACCGAGGATATCTATCGGGACATCTTCAACAACCCGCGTTTCTACGACGTCTTTTCCGAGCTGTCCCGGGAATTCAGCGCCCGCGGATTCCGTTTCAACGAGGATTTCATTCGGCAGGTCTTCTTCGGCGGCAAGGGCTTCATGTTCGGGAGCTTCATCTTCGGGACTCCGTTCGGTCCCACGGTGCGGAGAGGCAAGGCGTGGCCTGAATTTAACCAGTTCAAATCGTCAAGCAGGGCCGTATCGAAAACCCACCAGCGGTCCCCCTTCTCCCTGAAAAAACTCACCGACAAGGCCCTCAACTTCGTGGCCAAGAAACTGAACAATCTGTCCCAGGCGACCACCGCTTCACGGGACATTCACCTGAAACTTTCCCTCACGCCCGAAGCGGCCCAGCACGGACAGAAGGTTGACATAAAATACCGTCGTGGTAACAAAATCGAGCATCTTCGCGTCACCATTCCCCGAGGCATCCGAAACGGGAAAAAATTGAGGATCGCCGGAAAGGGAAACACGGGAAGAAACGGGAGCGGTGACCTTTATTTAACCGTACAAATCGCACCACACGCCTGAGAAGGCGGAAAGGAGTTACGCATGGATTTGAAAAAAGTTTTGGCCATTCCCTTCAAGGACAAAGACAATCTCATCCGGTTTTTCATCGGGGGATTACTGGATATCCTCCCCATCATCAACCTTCTCTCATCGGGTTATGCCTTTCTGCTGATGCAGAACCAGATCCTCAAAGAACCCGTGGAGGATCTGCCCGAGTGGAACAACTGGGGGACTCTTTTCAAATACGGCCTCCTGACGTTCATCGCCAGCTTGGGTTACGTGATTATTCCCCTTATCATCATGGGGCTGGGGACGGCGGCCCTGTATCCCCACGTGGGTATCCTTTCCTTCATCGGTGTCACGCTCATCGTCATCGGGTCCATTTTCATGCTTGCCGCCATCTTCTTCTACCCCATGGGGCTGATCCTATTTGCCATTGAAGACGAGTTCAGTGTGGTTTTCTCCTTCTTCCGGATCATCGAGCTGATCACCAAACACTTCTTCTCCTATATCAAGGTCTTCCTCATTATCTTTGTGATGGCAATCATCCTGGGGCTCCTCTCTAATATTCCCCTCGTGGGATGGATCATCGGGGTCTTCGTCGGCTTTTACCTGTTGATC
>CAZKUZ010000137.1:0-3318 GCA_964556045.1 uncultured Thermodesulfobacteriota bacterium
ATACCTTCTTAATAGCTACTATGTTTTCAATTTTTTGTCAATATATCTCGAGGCCCTCATCCCTGTTTCGGCAATAAGGCAATTGTGCTCTTCCCGGCACATCCACGCCAATCGGCCCAAAATCCCCGCCAGAGACCGTGACGCCGAACCACTCCCTACATCGTTAACCGGTCTTGACACCACCCTTTCTCAAAGGTTAGAAAGACAAACGATTCCAAGTTTCAAGAGGGCAAACTCGTGGGTTCGAAGCTATGTGACGTGAACCACAACTCACTTTCCACAAGGTGGAAAATGGAACCATCCATGAACAGGTACCACACATCATGAAGCGGCCCGACAATATCGCGTATTGGGTCGATGAGATTCCTCCCGCCTGGATCAGTTTTCTCCAAGGTCTGCAACACATTTCCGTTTACGCCATCTCCCTGGTCTTTCCGGTCATGATCGTCCGAACCATCGGGGCACCCACGGAGCAGGCCATGTTTCTCGTGAGTATCTCCATGATCGCGGGCGGTATCGGGGTCATCCTGCAATCGATGAAAACCCGTCCCATGGGCTCCGGCTTTCTGATTCCCCAGATTTGTGGTCCCTCCTTCATCCCATCCTCCCTCCTGGCCGCCCAGGTAGGGGGTGTTCCGCTCATCTTGGGAATGACCATGTTCGCCGGCAGCCTGGAAATGGCCTTTTCCAGATTCATCAAAAAACTCCGGGTTCTCTTCCCCCCGGAAGTCACCGGCGTGATCGTCACGATGGTCGGGATCTCCGTGGTAGGCCTGGCCACCAAGAACTTCGTCGGTCTCACCGGATCTCACAAGGTGGTGGAACCCCGTTTCCTTATGGTCTCCGTGTCCACCCTCGCCCTCATGATCGCCATCAACGTCTGGACCAAAGGGAAACTGAAGATGTTCAGCGTCCTGGTGGGGATGATCGTCGGCTATATCCTCGCCATCATCACCGGCGTGATTCCACCCTCCGATCTCGAAAAGGTCAAGACCGCTTCCTTTGGCTGGTTCCCCTTCACGAGACATCCCGGATGGGCCTTCCGATGGGAAATGGTCCTTCCCTTCACCGTGGCCATGATCTGCTCCTCCCTCAAGAGCATCGGCGACATGATCACGGCCCAGAAGATCAACGACCGGGCCTGGAAACGCCCAGACATGGAAAACATCAGCGGCGGGATCCTGGCGGATGGCGCCGGATGCTTTACTGCGGGGCTTCTGGGCGGCATGGGTCAATCCACCTCGTCCGCCAACCTGGGGCTAACCATCGCCACCGGCGTCACCAGCCGGCGGGTCGCCCTCTGGATGGGCGACACCCTCATCATCTGCGGGTTCCTTCCGAAACTCTCTGTTCTTTTCGCCATCATGCCCCCGCCCCTGATGGGATCCGTCCTCATCTTCGCCCTCAGCTTCATGGTCGTCGCGGGGCTTCAGATCATTACATCGCGCATGATGGACGCCCGAAAGTCGTTCGTCGTGGGTCTCTCCATCATCTTCGGCCTCAGCGCCGACCTGGCCCCTCAGATCTACCAGAACGTGCCCCACTGGATTCACCCGGTCGTGGCGTCTTCCCTCTCCCTTTCCGCCGTCCTGGCCATTTTGCTGAACCTGGTTTTCCGGATCGGCATCTCGGATAAAGCCACCTTCCCTCTCAAACTCGACGCCCCTTCCGATATCGTCTTTCAGGAGATGGAAAGATTGGGAAAGCGCTGGGGCGCGCGTCCTGAGGTTATCTACCGGGCCGCCGCCGCCCTCGAGGAGCTGAAAAATCTCTTAGGACTCCTTGAACCCTCCCCGAAGGACGTAACCGTCAAGGCGGTTTTCGACGAATTCAACCTAAATATTTGGACGGAATACGAAGGCCCGCCCATCGAGGTAACTCCTGCCATTGCGCCCCCCTCCTTCGACGAGATCCCAAGCGCCGAATCCCTGGCGGTCCGCATGCTCAATCGGTACCCCGACAGCATCAAGGTCAAACACGAGAAAGGGCTCACCACCGTGCACCTGCACTTCGATCATTAACTCTGAACGGTGCCCGGCGATCAGTCAGGAATGTCACCTCCCCACGTCTTCCCTTGCATTTGGACACCGTTGAGGTAAATAGACATTATGGAGATTTCGCCAAACGATACCGCTTCATCCCGTTCCGGAGCCCCGCAATCCAAAGAAATACAGGAGATGTTCAGCGGGATCGCCGGCCGCTACGACTTCCTGAACAGGCTGTTGAGCCTTGGGATCGATACCCGATGGCGCAAACGCTGCATCAAGACCCTCAAACAAAAGATGAAGACTACCGGGCCCATCCTCGACCTCGCCGCGGGAACGGGAGACCTGGCCCTGGCCCTGGAAAAGCGGATAGATGCGGCGTTTCCCGTCATCGCGGCGGACTTCTCCCACGAGATGCTGAAAATCCTCAAAAGAAAAAAGGGCACGCAAAGGCGAATCTCGATCGTCACGGCGGACGGGCTCTCCCTGCCCTTCAAGCCCGACACCTTCGCCGGGGCGACCATCGGATTCGGCATACGGAACTTCACGGACCGTCCCGCCGCGCTCGCGGAACTCTACAGGGTCCTCAGGCCCGGGGGAATCCTGGCCATCCTCGAATTCTCCATCCCTGAAAACTGGCTCTTCCGGCTGACCTATCTCTTCTACTTCGAAAAGATCCTCCCTCTTATCGGGGGTATCTTTTCCAGCCGCTCCGCCTATACCTACCTTCCGGAATCGGTCCGAAAATTCCCCCCGCCGGAGACATTCTCCGGCCTCATCCGTGGGGCCGGATTCTCGCGGGTCGAATCCGTTCCCTTAACCGGCGGAATCGCGTTCCTCTATACCGCGGAGAAACCAACGACTACTGGTCCATCTGGAAAAACTCGGTAGGGGCCGATTCCTTCACCTCATCGGAATACTTTTTCGGCTCCGTTCCCTCCTTGAAACACTCCAGGTAGGCGTGGGGCGTGCCGGGACGGGCGAGGAGCCCCGTCTTGGGATCGATACTCACGAAGACGATACCCGGCGGCACATCGAACTCCCTGACCGGCAACCCGTTCAAGGCCTCCTTCATGAACTTCGTCCAGATGGGGCAGGCCGCCCTCGATCCGGTCTCGCTCTTTCCCAGGGAATATTCATTGTCGAATCCCACCCAAACCCCCGTCAGGATCTGGGGGGTATAGCCCATGAACCAGGCATCCCGAAAATTGCTCGTCGTCCCCGTCTTCCCCGCACAGGGACGCTTCAGGGCCTTCGCCCGCCACCCGGTTCCCCTCTTGACCACGTCCTCGAGGATATTCGTCAGGATATAAGCGGTCTGATCGCTGACCAC
>CAZKUZ010000138.1:0-1782 GCA_964556045.1 uncultured Thermodesulfobacteriota bacterium
ATCACCGAGATGAAGGACTGGCGCCGCTTGGATTTCAGGTATCGAAGCGAGATGAACGACTCATATCTCATCATCCGTATCCTTGGCCGGGCGCAGCAACGGAAAGAGGATCACTTCCCGGATGGAAAGGGCGTTGGTCAACAGCATGGTGAGCCGGTCGATCCCGAGCCCCTCCCCCGCCGTGGGGGGCATCCCGTACTCCAGGGCCCGGATGTAGTCTTCGTCCATCTGATGGGCCTCTTCATCCCCCGTTTCCCGCTCCTTGAGCTGGTCCAGGAACCGCTGCTTCTGGTCCAGCGGATCGTTCAGCTCGGAAAAGCCGTTGGCGATCTCCCGTCCCGCGATGAACAGCTCGAAGCGGTCCGTGAAGGCGGGATCCGCGTCGTTGCGACGCGACAAGGGAGACACCTCCACCGGATACTGGGTGATGAAGGTGGGCTGGATGAGCTTGTCCTCCACCGTCTCCTCGAAGATGGTCATGAGGAGCTTTCCCGCACTCACCGTGCCCACGATCTCCACGTCCGTCTTTTCGCGGACGTAGTTTTCCATCTTCGTGACATCGCCGAGAATCTCCTCGGTGATCCCCGGGGCATACGCCAGGACCGCCTCCCGAACCGTCATCCGTTTCCAGGGCGGCGTGTAATCGATGGTATGCTCCCCGAACGGCAGGGTCTTTTGGCCGTAAAGGGTGTCCACGAGGTGATTGACGAGGGTCTCCGTCAGGTCGAGGAGGTCGTGATACGTGGCGTAGGCCAGGTAGAACTCCAGCATGGTGAACTCGGGATTGTGCTGGGTGGAGATTCCCTCGTTCCGGAAATTGCGGTTCAGCTCGAAGACCCGGTCGAACCCGCCCACCACGAGCCGCTTCAAGTAGAGCTCGGGAGCGATGCGGAGATAGAGCTTCATGTCCAGGGCGTTGTGATGGGTCACGAAGGGCCGGGCCGCCGCCCCGCCGTAGATGGGCTGCATCATGGGAGTCTCCACCTCCAGGAACCCCCGCTCCGTGAAGAACCGGCGGATCATCTGGATGATCCGGCTTCGCTTGAAGAAGATCTCCCTCACGTCCTGGTTGACAATCAGGTCCACGTAGCGCTGGCGGTACCGGGTCTCCACGTCCGTCAGGCCGTGCCACTTCTCGGGCAGGGGCCGGAGGGACTTGGTCAGCAGGGTCACCGAATCGGCCAGGAGGGTCAGCTCGTTCGTCTTCGTCCGAAAGAGGGTTCCCGTCACGCCGAGGATGTCCCCCACGTCCAGTTTCTTGAAAACGGCGTAGGCCTCCGCCCCCACCTTGTCCTTCCGGACATAGACCTGGAGCCGTCCCGTCATGTCCATCAGCTTGATGAAAGCCGCCTTTCCGAAGCTGCGGAGGGCCACCATCCGGCCGGCGATGGCGAAGGAATCATTTACCCCCTCCAGCCTTTCGGCGTCCCAGTCCTCATAGGTCTCAAGGATTTCCCCCATTTGATGGGTAACACGAAAATCGTTCCGGAACGCGGGGATCCCCTGCTGCTGCAACTCTTCAATCTTCTTCAAGCGCACGGCGCGCAAACTGCTGCTCTCTTCTGCCATAAATTCACATCTCCCAAGTTTGTCTTGTCTCTTTTAGAGAAGTTTCAGGGGTTCGTCAAGCCCCGACGGGGAAGGCCCCCGCCCGTTTTTCCAATAAAAACGGAAAGAAACAGGTCACGTCTCCGGCTTCAGCGCCCGGAAGACGGTGAAACCGGCCGCCGGATCATAGCCCCGCCGCGGCGGTTCCGGATCGTAAGCGGATTTTCCATGGGG
>CAZKUZ010000139.1:0-9327 GCA_964556045.1 uncultured Thermodesulfobacteriota bacterium
TCAAGATAAAGAAAACCCCCAGCGCCACCAATCCCATGATGACCGGATAGGCAAGGGAGGAAAGCAGGCGGTTGCGAAGGGTTATCTGACGGCCGATATAATCCGAGAGGCCCTGAAGGACTTCGCTAAGCTGTCCGCTCTCCTCACCGGCCGCGATGCTTTCCACGTAGAGCGTGGAAAAGATGTGGGGATATCCGGCCAAGGCTTCGTGCAGCGAGGATCCCTCCGAAAGGCGTTCCCGTATATTGGTCAATACCCCTTTGAGATAAGGGTTCTTCAACTGCGAGATTATAGCCGTCAAGCTTCCCGTCACGGAAAGACCCGCCCTGAGCAAAATGGCAAGCTGCCGCGTCAAAACCATGACCTCACGCAATCCGACCCGGTGAAAAAAACGGGACCCAAGCGTCGCCGTGGGCGTTTTGGCCTTTAGGAAGGTCTCTTCCGTGATTTTGAGGGGAACCTGGTTCTTGAGTTTCAGCCTCTGAACCGCCGCCCTCGGGCTTTCAGCGTCAATGATTCCCCTTACCTTCTTCCCGTCCCGGTCGACCGCCTCGTATGAAAAGACAGGCATCGCTACTCCTGGATGACGCGTAACACCTCTTCCGGAGTGGTCACTCCCGAGAGGATTTTCAAAACTCCGTCCTCAACCAGTCTCCGCATCCCCCGAGCGACGGCAACCTTGCGAATCTCGCTGGCGTCGGATGTCCGCGCAATGACCTTTCCCATCTCCTCATCACACAGAAAAAGCTCATAGATACCCGTCCGTCCCATGTATCCCGTTCCCATACAGGCATCACATCCCCTCCCCCTGTAAAAAACCTTCCCGGAAGCGTCACCGATGCCCAACTCCTCCAGAAGGGCCTCCGAGGGTCCGTAAGGTTCCTTGCAGTGGGGACAAATGGTGCGGACCAAACGCTGCGCGATGATCGCCTCCACCGATGAAGTCACGAGAAAGGTCTCGATACCCATGTCGATGAGGCGCGTAACGGCAGAGGCCGCATCAATGGTATGAAGCGTGCTGAAGACCAGATGTCCCGTCAGGGAGGCGTGAATGGCAATCTCCGCCGTTTCCAGATCCCGTATCTCCCCGACAAGGATCACATCCGGATCCTGCCGCACGATGGAGCGCAGCCCGTTGGCGAAGGTCAGTCCAACCTTTGGATTGACCGGGATCTGGCTGATCCCGGTGATCTGATATTCGATGGGATCCTCAATGGTGATGATGTTCCGTCCCGGTTCATTGATCCGGTCCAGGGCGGCGTAGAGGGTCGTGGTCTTACCGCTTCCCGTCGGGCCGGTGACGAGAATCATCCCCTGGGTTTTGTGAATCAGTTTCTCTACCGTGGCATAGGTGTCCGGGGCCATCCCGATGTCCTGGAGTCCCCTGAAGAGGGTCGTCTGGTCCAGGAGCCGGAGAACCACCCGTTCTCCAAAGGCGGTCGGGAGGGTGGAAACACGGATATCCACGTCTTTAGGGCCCACCCGCAAACGAATTCGTCCGTCTTGGGGCAATCTCTTCTCCGCGATGTTGAGCTTGGAAAGGACCTTGATCCTCGAAACGACAGAGCCCTGGTGCCGCGAAGGTATCTTCAGGCGCTCGTAAAGCACCCCGTCGATCCGGTAACGCACCCGCATATATTCCCGGAAGGGCTCCATGTGGATATCACTGGCCCCCAGCTGGACCGCCCGGGCGAAGATACGGTTCACCAGGCGGATAATGGGGGCTTCGCTGTCCGAATCGAGCAAATCCTCCATCCTTTCGAGGTCGTGTGCCAGGTCCTCATCTCCCAAGGAGCTCAGGTCCTGGATAATCTCTTCCGCCTCCCCCTCCGTATCCCCATAAACCTCTTGAAGCAGTTCCAAGATCTCGGACTCGGACATTACCTTCGGCACCACCCGTTTGTGGAGCTTGAGCGACAGGAGATCCACCAGTTCACGCGGTGTTCCCTCACACGTCCCAACCTCCAGGAGCTCTCCCGTGTCCTTCAAAGGGACAAGACGATTGTGACGGGCGAAGGAAGGGGGGATAATTTCCTTTAAATGTTCCTTGACCGAGGAGGCATCTGTGACCATTGACGACATGGAAAAGATAAGAGCCTTTAAAAGGGGGCCGCGCTTTTGGTGGAAAAGTCAGCGCGATCCTTGTCCATGACCTCCCTTTTCTCCTTCGTGATTTTGGACAGGGCCTTGTGGTTACGAACGATTTTCGGCGTCAAGAATACAAGGAGGTTGGTCTTTTCGTTGGTCTTCTTCTGGTATTTAAACAGCCATCCCAGGATCGGGATTTCTCCAAGGATGGGAATCTTGGACGTATTGTCCGTCTCGTTGTTCTTGATCAACCCCCCAATGGCCACCGTCTTCCCGTCCTTGACGGCCACGACCGTCTTGGTGGAACGTTTCGTGTAGGTGGGGCCCAGATCACTCTGGATATCCGATGGAAGGATGGCAGAGACTTCCTGGTAGATGGAAAGCCGCACCACGTCCCCCTCGGTGATCTGAGGGGTAATCCTCAGGGTAATTCCAAGGTCTTTCCGTTCGATAAGGAAGCTCTGGTTCAAACCCGTGGCTCCCGCTTCCCCGGTCACCATCTTCTGGGTGGCAATGGGGACGTTTTTCCCCACAATAATCTCGGCCTCTTCGTTATCCAGGGTAAGAAGGTGCGGGGTTGAAAGAATGTTGATACCCGCCGTCTTCTTCAGGGCGGCCACCATGGCGGCCACGGACGGAAAGCTGATATTTCCGAAGGTTATGTTTTCTCCCAACATTCCGAGAACCATCCCCGAAGGCATGGACGTAGGCATATTCCCCGACGAAACGGCCGCCGAAAAGGGATAGACATCCTTTGTCTCTCCCGAGCTCCCGATGACGCCGATCCCCGTTCCGTTGATGCTTGCCTTTCCCGTGATGAACCACTGAACTCCCAGTTGCTGCATCTTTTCCTCAGAGATCTCCATGATAAGGGCTTCAACGTAGACCTGAGACCGATAGACATCCAGCTTTTTAATGACGTCCGCGATCACGGGATAGTCGGAAGGAGACGCATTGATGATGAGGGCGTTGGTTGCCTTGTCCGCGGTAATAATCACCCGCCCCGTCACGGCCCTTTTCAACACCGCCGTTTTACCCACGACCGACTTCGATGTCTTGACGCCGATACCCGTGGATGTCCCGAACATCTCCTTCAAAACCTTGGCCAGATCCTCTGCGACCGCGTTTTTGAGGTAAAAGACATGGATTCTCTCCTTGTCCTTTTGGGGAGGGACGTCCAGCTTATGGATGATTGCCTTCACCTCAACCATCTCGCGCCTGGGAGCCATGACCAGAATCGCGTTGATCCGCTCGTCCGGGACCAGCCGAACCTCTCCCCACTCAATCTTTTCCTTTGTCTTCCCCCGGGCGAAAGCCAGGCGGTAGAGACGTTTCTTTTCCTCCGGCATTTCAAGGAGTTTGGTTATCTCATCGGTAAGGTCCCTCGCATAGGCATACTGAAGGGTGATGACGTCGAACTCAATTTTCGCCCGGGCCTGATCCAGCCGTTTGACGATGGCGGCGATCCGCTCGATATTGTCCTTATAGTCGGAAAGGAGCAATATTCCCGCGTCCGGGTAGGAAATGATCTCCCCTCCCTCGGACACGAGGGGCTTGACCGTCTGCATAATCTTTCCGGCATCCGCGAAGGAGAGCTGGAAAAGCCGGGTTATGAAGGGATTTCCTTCCTGGACGCCTTTCCCTTCACCCACAAAGGGGATACTCCTTCTCCCGGCGTTTTTCACGGGGATAATCTCAATCATGCTGCCGTGTTTCAGGGTCGTCAACCCATGACTCTGAAGAACCACCTGAAAAACGGGATAGACCTTCGACACCGGAATGGGTTTGGAGGAAACGATCGTGACAAGCCCTTTGACCGACTCATCCACCACAAAGTTCAGGCCCGTCAATTTACCCACGAATCGGGCGATGGTCCGTATATCCGCGTCTTCGAAGTTGAGCAGGACGCCTTTTGACTTTGAGATCTCTTGACGGAGGCGCCCCTTTTGCGAATCGTCACCCCCTCCCGTGGCGGCCCGGCCGCCCCGGAACCCCAATCCGGGGCAGAGGAGGAGGACCATCATAAAAAAAACCGTCAGGAAGATTAGAATTCGCCTTTTGTGATTCAATGGAATTTCCTTCTTGAATCTCACATGACAAATCTTATCACAGATGTTTGGCCTTGTCCATGAAAATACCCGCCTTGACATCACACCCCTTTGAATGATAGTCATGGCGAGATTTACACGACGAGCGAAGGAAGTAGGAATAGGAAAAACCACCCAATAAATCGATGAATCCCCTTTACAAAGATCTGATCGAAATCATCGGCGCGGCCATCCATGCCGTCGACCCCTATCACGCCATCAAGGAGGCCTGCAGATTCGAAGACGGGACGTTTGCGGTTCGGAACGGGGTTTTTCAAGCTACCCGGGCGGACGAAACCTCACCATTCACCTACGACACCTCACAGGGGAAGATATTCGTCGTGGGAGCGGGAAAGGCCGCCTCGAGAACGGCCCAGGCCATCGAAGAAATCGCCGGAGACTCTATCGAAGAAGGGATCGTCGTCACCAAATATGGCTACACCTCCCCCCTCAAGAAAATCCGTCAGATCGAGGCGGGACATCCCGTGCCGGACGAGAAGGGGGTCCAGGGAGCCCGGGAGATCGAACGACTTTTAAGCAACACCCGTGACAACGATCTCGTTCTGGTCCTCATTTCAGGGGGTGGGTCCTCCCTCCTGCCATACCCAGCGAAGGGAATTTCCCTTAAAGACAAGCAGGAGGTAACAAACCTTCTGCTCTCCTGCGGGGCGACTATCCATGAAATGAACACGGTCCGAAAACACCTTTCCGCCATCAAGGGAGGGCAGCTCGCCCGAATGGCGGCACCGGCTCACGTGTTGAGTTTTATCCTCTCGGACGTCATCGGAGACGATCTCTCCGTCATCGCCTCGGGACCCACGGCACCGGACGACAGCACTTTCGAAAACGCCCTTGAGATTCTCAAACGTTACAAAATCGATGAGAAGGTTCCCTCTCACGTCTTGTCACACCTCAAAAAAGGGGCAAAAGGTGAAATCCCCGAAACACCGGACAGCCTCGATCCCCTCTTCGAGAAGGTTCGTTTCCGATTCATCGGATCCAACCAGCTCGCCCTGAAGGCAGCCGCCGAAAAGGCGGAAGCCCTTGCATACCAGCCCCTGATCCTCACCAATGCCGCCTGCGGGGAGGCGAGGGAAATCGCCAAATACTTCGCCGCCATCGCACGCCAAACGGTGCGTCACCATCAGCCGCTTCCTCCGCCGGTTTGCATCCTTTCGGGCGGGGAGCCTACCGTCACACTAAGGGGAAACGGCAAGGGAGGGCGCAACCAGGAATTTGCCCTGGCGGCCGGGCTGGAAGTCGATGGTCTCGAAGGCATCGTGATCGGGAGTGTGGGAACCGACGGGACCGACGGTCCCACGGACGCCGCAGGAGGATACACGGATGGAGAGATGCTTCGGAAGGCCCGCGAAAACGGGCTCGACCCCCAATCCCACCTCGCGCAGAACAACGCCTACCCCTTCCTGGAACAACTGGGATATCTCATCAAAACAGGGCCCACCGGGACCAATGTCATGGACATACAGATCATTCTTCACAAAAAAGTCTAAACCGTTTACCCATCTTCGGAGTTCACCCATGTACGAAATCAAAATCGTCCGCTTCTTTTCAGCCGCTCACTTTCTCAAGGACTATCACGGAAAATGCGAGGCCCTCCACGGCCATAACTGGAAGGTGGAGGTCATGGTCCGCCGGGAAGATTTGGGGGAAGGAAACATGGCCCTCGATTTCTCGCAGCTCAAACGGGCCACCGACGAGGTCCTGCAAACCTTAGACCACAAGAACCTCAACGATCTCCCCCCATTCCTCGACCAGAATCCCTCGTCGGAGGCCATCGCGAGATATATCTTCGAATCGCTTGAAAAGGTTCTTGAAAAGGAACCGGTCTCCGTTTATCGTGTTAATGCCTGGGAATCACGTGATTCCTGCGCGGGGTACATGAAATGACGTCGAAACAATCCGCCTCAGAGCTCTCAGTCAAGGGGTTGGTGGACATCCAAAACCTCCCCGACACCCGCAATATTCGTATCAAAAAGGTTGGGGTCAAGAACATCCGCTACCCCATCACGGTGCGGGACAAGAAGAACGGAATCCAGCACACCGTGGCAAGCGTCAACATGTACGTGGACCTGCCCCAGCACTTTAAGGGAACCCACATGAGTCGTTTCGTGGAGATCCTGAACACCTACCGCGGCGACATCGCCATTCGAAATTTCTCCAAGATCTTGAACGACATGAAGAAGACCCTCAACGCCAAGAGCGCGCACCTCGAGATCGAATTTCCCTACTTCATCGAGAAAGAGGCCCCAGTTACCCATTCAAAGGGGTTGATGGAATATATCTGCCGGTTCTGTGGATCGAGCAACGACGTGGAGGACTTTTACGTGGGGATCGTCGTTCCCGTGACGACCCTCTGTCCCTGCTCCAGGGAAATCTCCGACCGGGGGGCGCACAACCAGCGAAGTATCGTCACGGTCAACGTCCGATTCAAGAAGTTTTTCTGGATCGAGGACATTATCGAGCTGGTAGAGCGATCGGCCAGTTGTGATGTCTATTCCATCCTCAAGCGTCCCGATGAAAAATACGTCACGGAAAAGGCCTACGACAACCCCATGTTCGTGGAGGACATCGTCCGAGAGATCGCCTTAAAACTCTCCAAGGACGATAACATCACGTGGTTTACCGTGGAGGCGGAAAACTTTGAAAGCATCCACAACCACAGCGCCTACGCCTTCGTGGAAAAGTCAGACGGCATCGTCGATAAATGACTTCAGATCATCCAGTGAATGAGTAATTTCAGCCGGGGGAAGACTCTTTAGGAAGGTTCTACCGTAAGATCGCTTATAGATCCGGCTGTCAAGGATCGCCAGGATACCCCGGTCCTTCTTGTGGCGCATCAGTCTGCCTATCCACTGTTTCAAGGCGATTACCGCTCGAGGCACCTGGTACCGGACAAAGGGATTCTCCCCCCGTTCCTTCATCGCCTCCATTCTCGCCGCCTCCAGCGGATCATCGGGAACGAAGAAGGGAAGCTTGTCGATAACCACGGCCGTCAGCGCCTCCCCTGGGATATCCACCCCTTCCCAAAAGCTTGCCGTGGCAAAGAGAACGCTCTCCTCGTCTCCTCTGAAAGCCTCCAGCAATTCTGATTTCGGCAACTCCCCCTGAACGAAAACGGGGTAAGACAGCCCCTTGCGAATCCTCTCAAAAACGCGATACATCTGCCGGTAACTGGTAAAAAGGACCAGAGCTCTCCCGCCATTACAGTTTATCAGGTCCCGAATCAGCCCGGGCAGCGCTTCCTCATACGCCTTCGAGCCGGGCACGGGAAAATTTCTGGGAATGAAAATCCGGACACGGTTCCTATAATCGAAAGGAGAAGGCAGGGTCAGGGTTCGTGCCCGCTCCGTCGCGCCAACCCGTTCACGGATAAAGGAGAAGTCGCCACCGGCGGACAACGTGGCCGACGTAAAAACCGTGAAACGGACCTGCGTCAAGAGAGCCGACCTCAGGAATTCCTTAACCTCAATCGGTGAAGTATGGAGAACAACGCCCCTTTTTCGTCTTTCTCCCCATGAGACAAAATTGGGATCCCTGGACTTGAGGAAGGCTTCGAGACCATCTTTGATTCCATCAATCCTCCGCAGGAGGGCTTCCACCTCCCCCGACGCCTCGGAACCGCGCTTCTCCCTGAGGCTCAACGTGAGCTGCGCCAAGGTCTCTATCATCATTTGACCTTCGAGACGTAACTCCTCGGGCAGCTCTTCAATATGAATCCTGAAACGCTCCTCTTTCTCCGGAAAGGCGTTAAAAAAACCAACGGCTTGACGGGAAAACCTCTCCAACGGTTCCGAAAAGTCCACCTTTTCCTGCTCAGACCACCGCTTGAGATCCCGAATGACCTCCTCCACCTGCCCCATGCTGAGCTGCCATCCGAAAAAGAGGGTTGCGATCGGCTCCACGCGATGGGCCTCGTCAAAGATGACGCCGTCATATTCCGGAAGCACCTCCGCGGGCGCCTTTTCACGCAGGGCGAGGTCCGAAAAGAAGAGATGGTGGTTGACGATCAAGAGATCCGCCCTGGCTGCCTCCCGCCGCAGCTTCGTAATAAAACATTCCTTGAAGAAGGGGCACTTCGAGCCCACGCACAGCTCCGATCTGGAGTTTACCTCCTCCCAGAATCCAAGGCGTTCCGGAAAACCCTTGAGCTCTTCCCTGTCCCCCGTCTTGGTGTTGCGTGTCCATTCAAGAAAAGGTCCATAAAGGGAGGTCTCCTCCGCGAAAGAAAAGAGGGGCTGACGCGTGAAACGGGACAGTCGACGTTTGCAGAGATAGTTCTGGCGTCCTTTCAGCATGACATAATTCAGTGAAGCGTTGAACAACTGCTCCAAAAGGGGGAGATCCTTTTTGACGATCTGTTCCTGGAGGGTCTTGGTGGCCGTGGAAATCACCACCCGTTTGCCGGACAAGAGAGCGGGCAGGAGATAGGCCAGGGTTTTGCCAATCCCCGTCGCGGCCTCGACAAAGAGGATCTGGCCTTCACGGATGGCTTGATCTACCGCCTTCGCCATCTCGATCTGAGATTCCCGTACCTCGTAAGCGGGAAAAACCTTCTTCAGGGACTCAGTGTCTTTGAAGAAATCAGGTAGACTGAGGCGGGACATGGACTTGTGAGTCGTTCTTATCCGGGGTTACAACCCCGGCAGAGATAATAATCTTGAAGGCCTCCTGCGGGTTCACGTCCAAGGGAATCACCTGTTCCCGTTTTACGATCACGAAGAAGCCGGTCGTGATGTTGGGGGTGGTGGGTATAAACATCTTCACATAGCTCGCATCGAGCCCCGGGAACAGATCCGCATCACTGGCCCCCACAATGTAGCCCAGGGAATAGATGCCCTTCCTCGGGAACTCCACGAGAGCGGCCTGGCGGAAGACATCGTCTTTATCGGAGAAAAGGGCCACGATAAACTGGGAAATGGCATTGTAGATCCCGCTTACGAACGGAATGTTCTGAAAAATGGATTCAACCCAATGGACCAACCGTCTTCCGAAAAAATTCTTTGCCAAAAACCCCACGAGCAAAATGAGCAGAAGGGTCGCGATCAAGCCAAGACCTGGGATGTGAAAGGGAAGATAGGTGTCCGGTTGGAACTTTGGGGGGACAAACCGAAATATGGCGTCCAATTTAAAG
>CAZKUZ010000140.1:0-2545 GCA_964556045.1 uncultured Thermodesulfobacteriota bacterium
ACACCACCGTCGGGAACATCACCTGTCGGTTTTACCGTGGCAGAGAGGCTGAAGAGGCGACGGGCCTGCTCTTCATCCTTAAAACACACGAATGCCACGATCTCCCACGGAACGAATCTCGCTGTGTAGGGAGATTTTCCGCAATTGTGTTCATGAAAACGCCTGTTCAGGTTGGTGGTAAACCCAATATATTTTTTGTCTGGACGGGCAAGACTTCTCAATAAATAAACGTAATACATCAAGCTCTCTACTTCATAAAAAAGCCATCCTTCGCTAAAGCTTCGGATGGCATTCTGCATAGCTCTCCGTAGCCTTAGCGGAGAAGAGCGACGCAGAATGGTGGAGGCGGCGGGAATCGAACCCGCGTCCGAGAGTCTTCAGCATGGGCGTCTACATGCTTATCCGACCTATTGCATTCGCCGATCAATTGCCGGTCGGCAGGCACCTTGATCGGCATAGCCTGAAAGTCTTAGCCGCTTTCCGTCAGGCAGCGGAAAACGGAGCAACCTGTCTCGATGACGCCTCGTCAGGGTGTGACAGGTGGACACCCTGGGAGACGTGGCGGTCAACTAAGCCGCCAGAGCGTACTCAAAATCGTTCGCATTTATCTTTATTTCCACCAGATTACGGGCTGGCAGACCCCGGCATGCAACCCATACCTCAACTACTCCCGTCGAGCCCTTTTCGCCCCCAGGAGAGCACGCTGTGCCTCACGCTCCATGGTCTTACGACGGAGCGTTTCCCGTTTGTCAAAAAGCCTTTTGCCCTTGGCAAGGGCCAATTCCACTTTTACTTTACCACGTTTAAAATATAAGCGCAACGGAACGAGGGTCAACCCCTTTTCCTTAATTTTTCCGAGGAGTTTTCGGATCTCCTGTTTCTTCAGGAGGAGCTTCCGGTCCCGCAGCGGCGGGTGATTGTTGTAGTTGGCGAAGGGGTAAGGGCTGATGTGGGTGCCGATGAGATAGACCTCCCCGTTCTTGATGCGGGCATAGCTGTCTTTCAGGTTGGCCTTCCCCATCCGGAGGGACTTGACCTCCGTGCCCCGCAGGGCGATCCCCGCCTCGAGGGTCTCCACGATTTCATAATCGTGCCGGGCCTTCTTGTTCTGACAGATGACCTTTATGTCCTCATTTTCCGCCTTTCCCATAGTTTCGAAATCATATCACAGGCACGGGGAAAAACGAAACCACATGCCGCCTCAAATTGACAAATCCACGGTCAAAGGGTATGAAATAACCAACCAAAAAAACATTACAGGGGGTGGATGATGAAGATCAAATGGTACGGCCACGCCTCATTTCTCATTACATCCGAGGATGGAACGACGATCATTACGGATCCGTATGAGCCCGGGGCCTACGACGGGGGTATCGCTTATCGTCCCATCGAGGACAGCGCCGACATCGTGACGGTGTCCCACGACCACGAGGACCACAATTACGTGCAGGGAATCAAGGGAAATCCGGAGGTGGTCAAAGGCCCGGGAACCCACGAAGCCAAGGGGATCACGTTCAAGGGATATGCCACGTTCCACGATCCCTCCGGCGGGAAGGAGCGGGGCGAGAATACCATGTTCGTCTTTACCGTGGACGGGGTGACCGTCTGCCACGCGGGAGACCTGGGACATCTCCTGTCCGACACCGATGCCGAGGCCTTAGGCCCCATCGACGTCCTCCTGCTTCCCATCGGGGGAGTCTTCACGCTCGATCCCAAAGAGGCGACGGAGGTGATGAATCTCCTGAAGCCGAAGATCCTCATCCCCATGCATTTCAAGACACCGGGGTGTGGATTCCCCATCGCGAGCGTGGATGAATTTCTCGAGGGCAAATCGCCCGTGGAAAGGGCCGGAACGCCCGAAATAACCCTCGAAAAGGCCAAACTCCCTGCGCCCGTACAGGTTGTGGTTCTCGACCCCGCGAATTGATGGATCCGGAAGTCACGATCACCAAAACCCTCATCGGGCCGGAGGCCATCGCCGAACGCGTGGCGCAGTTGGGCCGACAAATTTCCGAGGATTACAAGGGGGAATCCCTCTACATCTGCTGTATTCTGAAGGGGGCTTTCATCTTCACCGCGGACCTCATCCGGCACATCGACTGCCCCCTCCGGGTGGATTTCATCCGGCTGGCCAGCTACGGCAGCGGCACGAATACATCCGGAAAGGTCAAGATCACGAAGGACGTGGAACTTTCCTTCGAAGATTGCCATGTCCTCATCGTGGAGGACATCGTGGATACCGGGATCACGCTGAAATTTCTCGTCGATCGCCTGGAGCTCCACAAGCCGAAATCGGTGCGGATCTGCGCGATGCTCGACAAGCGATCCCGCAGGGAGATCGAGGTGCCGGTCGACTACGTGGGATTTACCATCGACGACGGCTTCGTGATCGGGTACGGACTCGACTACGCGGAGCACTACCGCCAGCTTCCCGGTATCTGCCTGATGGAAACGCCATGAAACCCCGTACCCGGATCGGTCTGCTCGCCTGTGTCCTTGCCATCGCCCTGTGCCTGGCCCCTCCCGCCACAAGACCCGGGCACTG
>CAZKUZ010000141.1:0-1964 GCA_964556045.1 uncultured Thermodesulfobacteriota bacterium
GGGTCCTTCTTTTCCGGGAGAGTCCCATGGCTATGTCCAGTCCCGCGAAACGCAAGGCGAGCAGGTCCGGCCCGCGTCCCTTCCACCAAACCCGGGCGTTTCCCACGGAAAGCGCCGCCGGCGCTTCCCTCCACCGAATCCATGAATCCTCGACAGGAAAGAGGGATTTCAGGCAGTAGAGGACGGGCCGGGGCCCCACGAGATACGACGGATGCTTATACCCCAGGATGCCCGCCACGGTTTTGAGATTGACCGGCATCTCGTTGGTCACCACCAGGACGTCGAGCTCCCGGATTCGCTTGTTCAACAGATAGGGCAGTAAAACCCACCGGGCGTCGTCCCGGCGGGGAGAATCCCCCAGCCCGTGACAAACCACGACCGCGTGGCCGTTTTCCCGGCACGCAACGAGATAGGTTCCCTTTCGGACGCTGAAAACGGCGATGGACGGCTTTGCGACAACCCTGAAGGCCAAGAAAGAGCCGATCAGGAACCCCGCGCACCCAACCGCCAATAGGCCGTAACGCCGCCGTTCCGCCCGGTTCCCCGATCGAAACGCGAGAACCGTGAAGACAAAAATTCCGTAATAGAAAACCATCTCGTACCACCGCAACGGCGAAACGTGGACCCGGGAATGGGGGAACCGGGCGAGGAAACCAAACACCCGCACGAGCCCTTCGATGAGGACGCCGTCGAAACGGAGAAGAGCCGTGGCGAGCGTCGTGGAGAAGGGATAGAGAATCAGGCTGATGAGCCCGACGGGAAGCATCACGAATCCCACGTAGGGAATCCCGAAAAGATTGGCAACCAGGGCCATGGGGCTCGCCCGGTGAAAATGATACGTGGCAATGGGAAAGGTGGCGGCCATGGCCAGGAGTGTGATCAGGAGGGTGGCTCCCACCCACAGCGCGGCCTTCCCGGCCATTCCCCTCTCTTCCCTTTCCACCTCCTCGAATCTCTCGGCCTCACCGCGGCCGATACCGAGCAAGATTCCCGCCACCGCCGCGAAGGTCAGCTGGAAAGAGACGAAGTAAACGGCCTGGGGCTGAAAAAACAAGATCACGAAGGCGGCGAGCAGCAGGATATCCGGAAGCCTCGAGGTCCTCCGGAAAAAGAGGACGGCGAGAAAGGCCGCGGCCATGATGAAGGCGCGGACGGTGGAAACCCTGCCCCCCGTGAGGATGAGATAGAACAGAAGGCACAGAAAGGTAAGGACGGCCGTGATCCGTTGTGCGTCCATGTAGAGGAAGACGCGGGGGAAGAAGGAGAGGAGACGGCGGATGATGAGAAAGAGGAGGATGGAAACGATCCCCAGGTGCAACCCCGAAATGGCGATGAGGTGCGACGCCCCGCACCGGACGAAGATCTCCCGCATCTCGGGGGAAACCTGCCCCCGGTACCCGATGAGGAAAGCGGCCGCCAGGGCGTTGTAAGGCGCGGGAACCGAGGCCGTGATCCACCGGTTCAGCCGCTGGCGGAGACGATCCACCCTCCCCCTCCACGAGATACCAGAGCCGTCTTCCAAGACCACGAATTGGGTAAAATCCCCCACCCTCGCGGTGGCGTAGATCCCCCGCAAGGCGAGAAACCGGCGGTAGTCGAAGCCATACGGGTTGGCGGGAGGGCGGGGACGGGAGATGGCGCTCACGAACCGCACCCGATCCCCCACATAGACGGTCTGATCGTAGGGGCCGGCCACCGAAACGCGCAGCCTTCCCCGGACGGGAATCCGGCGCTGATCGTGCGTCAGCAGGGCGCGGGCCTCTACGGTGACCTGGGAGCGGCTCAGGCCCGGATCGAGAGGCGGGAGAATCCGGCCTTCGATGATCCACGCCTTCCTTCCCGCGTATCTCGTTACGTGATGTTTCGGAAAAACGGGATGGATGAGGAGATAGACGGAGAAAAAGGCGACGGCGTAACAGCCGACAACGGCGAGAATTTCCTTCCAGGAAAGGCCTATCCACCTC
>CAZKUZ010000142.1:0-4380 GCA_964556045.1 uncultured Thermodesulfobacteriota bacterium
CGACATCACGGGAGGCGTGGTTTCCGCGGTGGACCTGATCAAGGGCATCGGGATCCTCGCCGGCCTGGAGGCCCCGCACGTGGAGGGAGCCACGGGATACCTGGACACGAACTACGCGGGAAAGGTCGCCGCCGCCCTGGATATCCTCGAGGAGGGTGATTTCGCCTTCATCCACATAGAGGCACCGGACGAGGCGGGCCACAGCGGCATCCTGAAAGACAAGATACGGGCGATCGAGGATTTCGACCGGAACGTGGTCGGCCCCATGTTCGAGGCCCTCCAGGAACTCCGCCCGTTCCGTCTCTTGATCCTCCCGGACCACCCTACCCCTCTTTCCATACGCACTCACACGGACGGCGCGGTCCCCTTCCTCGCCTACGACTCCGAGGGGACCTTCAAGAATCCCTCTGACCCCCCTCTTCCCTTCACGGAAGAAGGCGCAAGAAAAAGCCCTTTGAAATTCGAGCAGGGGCATCGTTTGATGAAGGCATGGCTGAACGGAAATCTCGAACCCGGAGAGCATTCATGAGGAGTAAATTCATTTTTATCACAGGAGGTGTTGTTTCTTCCCTTGGAAAAGGACTGGCCTCGGCTTCCATCGGCGCCTTGATGGAAAGCCGGGGGCTCACGGTCACCTTTCTCAAATTCGATCCCTACATCAATGTCGATCCGGGAACGATGAACCCCTTTCAGCACGGGGAGGTCTACGTCACGGACGACGGGGCGGAAACGGACCTCGATCTCGGCCACTACGAGCGTTACACCCACGTGACCCTCTCGAAAGACAACAACTGCACGACGGGGAAAATCTATAACTCCGTCATCACGAAAGAGCGTCGCGGGGACTACCTCGGGGGAACCGTTCAGGTAATTCCCCATATCACGGAAGAGATAAAATCGAATATCCGGAAGCTGGCCAACGGGGTGGACATCGTGATCACGGAGATCGGGGGCACCGTCGGAGACATCGAGGGACTCCCCTTCCTCGAGGCCATCCGCCAGTTCAAGCTGGAAGTGGGAGGCGAAAACGCCCTCTACATCCACCTGACGCTCGTCCCCTACATCCCCACCGCGGGCGAACTCAAGACCAAGCCGACCCAGCACAGCGTCAAGGAGCTGCGGAGCATCGGTATCCAGCCGGATATCATCCTTTGCCGGACGGATCGCTTTCTTCCCAAGGAAGTGAAGGCCAAGATCGCCCTCTTCTGTAACGTGGAGGAGAGCGCCGTCATCACGGCCAAAGACGTGGACACCATCTACGAGGTCCCCGTGGTCTTCCACAAGGAAGGCCTCGACGAGATCATCGTGGACAAATTGAATATCTGGACCAAGGCGCCGGACCTTTCCGACTGGGAAGAGATCGTCCGGAAGGTCAAGTCACCCGAAAAGAGCGTGACCATCGCGATCGTCGGGAAATACGTGGATTTGACGGAATCCTACAAGAGCCTCAACGAGGCCATCACCCACGGCGGGATGGCCAACAACTGCCGGGTGAATCTCCTCTTCGTCGATTCCGAAACCCTGGAATCCGACGACATTGTCGTCGAAAAACTACAAAAAGCGGACGGAATCATCGTCCCCGGCGGATTCGGAAACCGGGGAATCGAGGGGAAGATCCGCGCCATCCACTACGCGCGAACCCAAAAGGTTCCCTTTCTCGGGATCTGTCTCGGCATGCAGCTTTCCGTGATAGAGTTCGCCCGGAACGTGGCGGGGCTCGAAGGGGCCCACAGCGAAGAGTTCGACCCCCAAACCCCCTACCCGGTCATCTACTGGATGAGCTACTGGCGGGACCAGGAAAACCAGATCCAGAAACGCGAAGGGGATGTCCCCATGGGCGGCACCATGAGGCTTGGGGCCTACCCCTGTGTCCTCACCAAGCCCAGCATCGCATGGGACGCCTACCAGACGGAAACCATCCATGAGCGCCACCGTCATCGGTATGAGTTCAACAACAAGTTTCTCGACACCCTGACCCAAAACGGACTTCTCGTCAGCGGGAAATCCCCGGACGGGGAACTGGTCGAGATCATCGAGCTGAACGACCACCCCTGGTTCCTCGGGTGCCAGTTCCACCCTGAATTCAAGTCCCTTCCCAGGGCCCCGCACCCCCTGTTCGCCTCGTTCATCAAGGCCTCTATGGAAAACACACGGAGTCAGCAATCGTCATGATCCTACGTCGCGCCAAAGAAATCCTTCTGAAGGAATCGGAAGCCATCAAGGACGTGGCCGACCAGCTCGACCATACCTTCAACCGTGCCGTGGATCTCATCCTGAACGGCCAGGGAAAGGTCGTTACCACGGGGATAGGAAAATCGGGGCTCATCGCTCAGAAGATCGCCTCCACATTTTCCAGCACCGGGACCCCTTCCTTCTTTCTCCATCCGGCCGAGGCCCTGCACGGCGATTTAGGCATGGTGGAAAACGAGGACATCCTCCTGGCCATCTCCAACAGCGGGGAGGCCCCCGAGGTGGTAAGAATCGTCTCCTCCCTCAAGCGGATGGGAGTGAAGAGCATCGTCATCACGGCCAAACCCGAGTCTTCCCTGGGGCAACTCGGCGATATCCTCATCAAGGTGGACGTCCCGGAGGCCTGCAGCTTCGGATTCATCCCCACCTCCAGCACAACGGCGACCCTGGCCCTCGGGGACGCACTCGCGATCCTCGTCCTGGAAAAACGGGGCTTCACGGAAAACGACTTCGCCACCCTCCATCCCGGGGGCGCCCTTGGCAAACGCCTTCTCCTCAAGGTTGAAGACCTGATGCACGTGGGAGAGCAGCTGCCCATCGTCGACACGGAAACCCCCATGAAAGACACCATCTACGAGATCTCATCGAAGCGGCTCGGCGTAACCTGTGTCTGTGACCGCGAGGGGAGGATGGTCGGCGTCATCACCGACGGTGACCTGCGCCGGGCGATAGAAAAAGACGGAAGCCTTCTGACCAAGACGGCAAAAGATATCATGACCCATAACCCAAAACGGATAAAAAAAGACGCCCTGGCCTCCGAAGCGATTCAAAAAATGGAGCAATACGCCATCACGTCCCTCTTCGTGGTGGATGCCGAAGAGCCGGAGATTCCCGTCGGAATCGTCCACATCCACGACCTGTTGAAGGCGGGGGCTCATTAGTAGGAATTCAATGACTGTTCATAAAAAAATAAATCACTTACGTTTACTGTTTCTTGTCATCATCGGCGGTTTCATCATCGCCATATCGACGGTAATCTACATCAACGTTAAACTGAAAAGCATCACCAAGGCCCCCAAATCCATTATCAAGCTCTCAAAGAACGTCCCCGATCTTCGACTCGAAAACGTCCACTACGAAAAGACGAAAAAGGGAAAAATCGAGTGGGAGATCGAGGCGAAGGTCGCCCACCACTATCAAGGAAAAGACCTCCTCACCCTGGACGGCGTAAAAATGCTATACTACGGAGGTGAGAAAAGGACCGTTATCATCAAGGGAAAACAGGGCAGGATCAAACCTTCAACCAAAGACGTGGAGCTCCTTGGCGAAGTCTTCATCAAAAGCAGCGACGGCTACGAATTGCGTACCAACTCCCTCAAGTATTCCGCGAAAACCTCCACCATCACTACGGGAGACCGGGTCACAATCCTGGGCAAAAAGTTCAACATCACGGGGGTTGGGATGAAACTCGATATCAAGCAGGACCGTCTCAGCATCCTTCACGCCGTGCAGACAACCATTCAAGGAAATATCGTCAAGGGGAATATTCCAAAATTGGGGTTCTAAATGAAGAGATATTTTATCATTCTGTCGATCTTATGTGCCGTCCTCGTGGTCTCCCCCACGCATCTGAACGCGAAACAGAAAACGAAGGGAAAGGGCAGCACCCTGTCGAAGCACATGTTCAATTCCGAAGGCCCGATTCACATCGTGTCCAACAGGCTCGACGCGGACAACAAGAAACGTATCATAACCTTCTCGGGCCACGTGGTGGTCAAGCGTTCCACCCTTACCATGACCTGCGAGCGCCTGACGGTGAAATACAGCCCCAAGGGCGGTGAAATTTCCCAGATTACCGCGGAAGGCAACGTCATCATCAAACAGCCCCCGCGTTCGGCCACGTGTGAAAAGGCCGTTTTTTTCCAGAAGACTAACAAGGTAATTCTCATAGGAAACCCGGTTCTTTCCGAGGGAAAAAATAAGGTAACCGGCAGCAAGGTCACGTTCTTTTTGGACAGCGACAAGACCATCATCGAGGGCGGAAAAAAAGGCAGGGTGAGCACAACCATCGTTCCCAAATCGCAGATGGTTCCCTTCAAGGCCAAACCATGAGCACGCTCCACGCGAAACATCTCGTAAAGAAATTTGGCGACAAGGCCGTGGTTCGAGGCGTCTCCCTCGACATACGCT
>CAZKUZ010000143.1:0-5373 GCA_964556045.1 uncultured Thermodesulfobacteriota bacterium
TTACGCGTCATCCAGGAGTAGCGATGCCTGTCTTTTCATACGAGGCGGTCGACCGGGACGGGAAGAAAGTAAGGGGAATCATTGACGCTGAAAGCCCGAGGGCGGCGGTTCAGAGGCTGAAGCTCAAGAACCAGGTTCCCCTCAAAATCACTGAAGAGACCTTCTTAAAGGCCAAAACGCCTACTGCGACGCTTGGGTCCCGTTTTTTTCACCGGGTCGGATTGCGGGAGGTCATGGTTTTGACGCGGCAGCTTGCCATTTTGCTCAGGGCGGGTCTTTCCGTGACGGGAAGTTTGACGGCTATAATCTCGCAGATGAAGAACCCTTACCTCAAAGGGGTATTGACCAATATACGGGAACGCCTTTCGGAGGGATCCTCGCTGCACGAAGCCTTGGCCGGATATCCCCACATCTTTTCCACGCTCTACGTGGAAAGCATCGCGGCCGGTGAGGAGAGCGGGCAGCTTAGCGAAGTCCTTCAGGGCCTTTCGGATTATATCGGCCGTCAGATAACCCTTCGCAACCGCCTGCTTTCCTCCCTTGCCTATCCGGTCATCATGGGATTGGTGGCGCTGGGGGTTTTCTTTATCTTGATGATCTATGTGCTGCCTTCTGTCTCTGAGATTTTCAGTGCTATTCACCAGCCTTTGCCGCCGATGACCCGGCTTCTGCTGGGGGTAGGGAAATGGATGCAGGCCTATGGGATGCTGATCCCCATATTTCTCATCCTGGGGATTGTCTTTTTCCTGAGGTTCAGGAGAACGCGGAAGGGAAGAGAGATCATCGACCGGTTATGGCTTAAAATTCCCACTGTGGGGCAATGGGTGAAGAAATCCCAGATTGCCCGGTTTTCCAGGACGCTTTCAACGATTCTGTCCAGTGGGATTCCCCTGGTCAAGGCCCTCCGTCTGACCCGGGGCGTTGTAACAAATCAGGTATTACAGGCCTCCTTCGACGGGGTAATCCGTCAGATCGGGGAAGGTCGTCCGTTGGGGCGGGCGCTGGAGCAGCTCCCTTGGATTCCGCCGGTGGTGACCCAGATGATCGCTGTGGGAGAGGAGAGCGGGGAGCTGGAGGATATGCTCATGCGTGTCGCGGAGATGTATGAGGAGGAGACGGAGGCCGCCATGAAAACGGTCCTTTCTGTCTTGGAGCCGTTCATGATTCTCTTCATGGGAGGCATCGTGGGATGGATCGTGATTTCAGTCCTCCTGCCAATCTTTAACATGAACCAGTTTATCGGGTGATGGATGATGAAAAAATTGAATCAAAAAGGTTTCACGCTTATAGAGTTGATGGTGGTTGTGATTATATTGGGAATTCTTGCGGGCCTCGTAATTCCGAAAATCGTGGGGAAGCCGGAGGAGGCTCGGCGCGTCAAGGCGAAGATACAAATTCAGAATTTCAAAAAGGCCCTCCGCCTTTTCTATCTCGATAACGGATTCTACCCGAGCACGGAACAGGGGTTGAAGGCCCTGATCGAGAAGCCGACCACGGGGAGGATCCCGAAGCATTACCGCGAAGGAGGGTACTTGGAAGGTCATAAGATTCCGAAGGATCCGTGGGGGAATCCCTACATTTATATCTCTCCGGGTGTTCACGACAAGGAGTTTGATATCATCTCCTTGGGCGCCGATGGTGAGGAGGGCGGAGAGGGGAACGATGCGGATATCGAAAGCTGGAATCTTGAAGAGGACGGTGGATCATAGGGCCCCGGACATGGGGTGATCGTGAGGGGATTTCGCGAGACAATGGCGAGAACACAAACACGGGGATGTTCAAAGGGATTTACCCTTGTTGAACTCTTGATCACGCTCGCGATTGCCGCCATCCTGATCGGCGTGACGGCCCCCAAGATTTCCGCCTTGTTCCCGGCTACACGCGAGACTGTGGCCAATCGGTTTCGGCACGCCATGATGAAGGCGCGTTGGAGCGCGGCGCGGGATCAGACTCCCGTTCGTGTCGTGTTTGATCTTAAAGAACAGAAGATCGTGCTGTTTGAAAAGACGGAAAAGGGAAAAGAGAAGGAGCTATTATCCCTCAATATGCCCGGTGGTACGAAAATGACCGGATTCTGGGGTGAAAACACGACATCCCAAGAGAAGTTGTCTCTCCGGTTTCTCCCGAATGGACAGGGGGAGGGCTTTGGCGTTTTCCTCGAAAAGGGCGCAACCCGGATGACGGTGATGGGGTATCCTTTCAGACCCGGCGTGGAGGTGGTGAGAGGATGGGTAGAAGGACCGCAGAATGAAAAATAACCGAGGGATGACACTCTTGGAAGTCCTTGTTGCGGTGGCCATTCTTGCCATATCCTTTGTCCTGCTGATTCGAACGCATATCCAATCCTTCACGATGATCTCGGAAGGCGAGCTTTTGAATCGCGCGGCTCTTCTGGGTGAAAGTGTGTGCGCGAGGATAGAGGCTTACGGATGGGCGGATGTTTCCGTGTTGCGAGGCTATGATCCGGGTCCCCCCAGGCTCTTTTACCAAACGTCCGTGACGGAAACGTCCTATCCGAACGTCAGAAAGGTGATTGTCCGGGTTGCCCGCGGGAAAGAGGCCAAACCTTTGCTGGAGATAAGCAGGTGGATGGTCGTTCGTTAAACTGCCGGGGATTTACACTGATCGAGCTTCTTCTGGCTGTTGGCCTGTCGGCGTTGATGGTGGGTGTGGTGATGGGGACCTATGTGGCGATCCGTCGGGGCGTGGCGGAGAGTCTTGTCAGCCACGAGGCGGAGGTGGAAGGCGTGATGATTGTGAATCAGATAATGCTGGATCTGGAGGCGGCCTATTTGGGGAACCCGGCGTTCCCGGAGCGTTTTTTTTTCGAAGGCAAGGTTTCAGAGATGCCGTGGCAGACGACGCGTCTTTCCTTCGCCAGCGCCAGGGCTGGAGAAGGGAGGGAAGGGTTGAAGGGGATTGCCGATCTGGGTCGGATTACGTATCGGCTGAAGCCTTTGGGGGAGGAGAAGGGGAGATTCTTGATGTACCGGGACCTTGCGCCTTTGCAGTCCCGCTATCCCGCTAAGGAGGAATTGATAAGCGATCGAATCACCCTTTTTCGCGTCGTTTATGAGGATGGGAATCGCAGGGTTTCGAGACAATGGGATTCCAGGGCGCAGCAGTGGCGGGACAGGCTTCCGGCCCTGGTGCGTATCGAAGTGACTGTTGTGGACGCGAGGGGAAAACAGCATACCTTTCGTGGCGAGACGCACCCCATGCAGGATTGGATGGAGTAGATGCGGGAAAGGGAAAAGGGATTTTTTTTAATCCTCGTGGCGGCCGTGGTTGCGGCATTGGCTGCGATCCTGGTACAGTTCGGGGTGGATGCCCAGTTAGGGACACTATTGTCCGGGAATTTCAGGGATGAGATGATCACCCGCCAGAGGGCAAAGTCGGTTTTTGAAGGCGTAAAGGTTGCGATCGAAACGGATCGATGGCGGGATCCGAGAATCATCCCGTTTATCTCCAACCAGGTTGGAGCCGAAGGTACGTGCGAAGGCGGGATAAGGGATGAAGAGGGTAAACTTCCTTTGAATTGGTTGATCTCATCGGGGATGGAGGGAATCGAGATCCTTCAACGTTACTGGGATTTGCGGGGCGGGGAGACCGCGCCGCTCTATGCCCTGATAGACTGGATCGACCCGGACGATCAGACCGTTTACGGCGAGAGTGAGGTCTCTTTTTATGGAAAGCTGGGAGAAATTCCGCCCAATCGTCCCTTGCAATCGATCTTTGAACTTCCCGCGATTCCTTTTATGAGGAAGGAAATAGAGAGATTTCGGAAACTTAAAGAGCGCCCGATCAGCGAGGATTTGACCGTTTGGGGGAAGGGAAAGGTCAACCTGCTGACGGCGAACCGTGATGTCCTTATGGCCTTGAGCGAGGAAATGACGCCGGAGTTGGCCGATCGTATTATAATTGAGAGAGACCTTGGCCACATTCAATCCATGGACGATTTTATGAAGGTTGTCCGTGTGCCGGCGGGGGTTTTTGAGGCCTTTCAGAGATGGGGGACCCTTAGGAGCAGTACCTTCCGCGTACAGTTGCGATTGGTTTATCGGAAGGTACGTCTGGGGCTTTGGGCTGTCTTGCTGCGTCAAGGTGTGGGTATCAAAACCCTTTACTTCAGGGAGGGGTTATGGCAGCCCGCGTGATGGGTATTTATGCAACCAGGGAAGGGATCGCCGTTGCCGTAAGCTCCGGCAATAAGTCGTTGCATTCTTCCTGGCACCCCGCCTTTGTTCAACCGGACGGCACCTACCTCTATCCCGCCGAGGAGATTCACAGGCTTACGTCCTCACTGTCGCCTGACGCTACGGTTCTCTACGATGCGGACGCCTCCGTGATTCCCCTTTCGGTTTCCCTCCCAAGGCTTAAACCTCAGCAGCTCTTTCAGGCGTTGAAGATAGAATTGTCGTCGAGAGGGATCGACGAAATCCTCTCTCCGGCTGTTGGGTTCTGTCCCGCGCGAGGGACACGAACCGGAGGGAAGAAGGCGGGTATCTCCGGGTTCGCGCTCGTTATGGACTCCGATATCCTCCAGGAAATCGAGGGGAAGTATCGGCCTTTGGGGGTTGTCCCATCGATCATTACGATCCCTATCCTCCCCTTGGCGTTTGCTTTTTTGCGTGAGAAAGGTGAAGAGACGGCCATCCTGTTTCTCACCGAGGGAGACCTCTCGATGATCGCCGTGGCGCACGAAGGTGAAGTTAGGCGCCTGGAGGTCTTCATCGGGGATGGGCCGACGCTGGTGGAAAGACTACGGAGTCAACTCTCTGAATTTCCGGATGCCGCCCTCTATGGTTTCAGGGCCCAGACGTCCGGGAGAGGACGGCATCCTGTCCCGGAACAGAAGTTGCTGTTTCGTCCCATTGAAGCGGGGGAGAATTTGGACCGGGCTGTTCAGGAAGGTCGGCCACTTTCCCGAGAGGATCTGGCTTTGCTCCTCGCCCGGCTTCCCAATTACATCGGGACCTTGGAATATGGGGGCGTTCGGACGAAAGTGCCCCAAGGAGAGCCAAAAGAGAGCCCTAAGTTGATTGCCTATGCCTCTGCGTGGCTTGTTCTTGTCCTTATTGGCGTGGGATTAATCTTCGGGGTCAAGGGATGGACAGACAGAAAGGTTTACGAATCCCAGAAGCGGACCATGACGCGACTCGTGAAATCGGTATTGCCCAACGCGCCCCCCGTGGTTTCGTTGAGTTTGATCCAGTCCCAGTTCAAGAAGGTAGAGCGTCAGAGGAAGCACCTGTCGGTGTTTTTGGAACCCACGGTTTTGACATTGCCGGCGGAAGTTCTTCCCGCCTTGGATAGGATGGGAGAATGGGGTCTCAGAGATGTCTCTGGGACGAAGGATACGCTGAGAATCGT
>CAZKUZ010000144.1:0-2484 GCA_964556045.1 uncultured Thermodesulfobacteriota bacterium
CTTTTTCTCCATCGCCTCTTCGTTTTTCGGCATCACGAGGGCCAGGATCAGGCCTAAAGGTCCCAGGAAAAACCCCAGGAGCATCCACCCGCACCCGCTGCGCCCCTTGCTCGAGGCCACCACCGCGCTGATAATACCAAACAAAAACCATAAAAAGATGAGTTCCACGTCCGATGATTCCTTTCTACCGAAGTTTTCCTTCGTTTGTTCATCTTTCCCGGGATAAAACAACCCCTCGGATACCATATTCCATTTTTCACACAAAGGGAAGAATCAAAGCAGACCTGGTCTAAGCTAATATACATATAAAGTACTGCACAAAAAAGGATGGGTATGCTTCTGCTCAGAAAAGGGAATTCAAGAAAAATATACCCCTCTCACTACGTGAAAGGGGTATCACGGATCTCACGTTGCGATTCCCTTTCTGTACTCCTCCACGAAAGCGTCGATGAAGGCTTCGGTGCATGCTCTGAACTCTTGAAGGCACTTCACGGAATCATCGACGACGGCTTCGATTCCCTCCTTCACGAGCATCATCCGTAAAACCGTATTGCATGATCCGGAAAGGGAAATCCCCGCGATCAATTCCTCCTCCAGTTTCCCTGGGTTCTCTTTGCTACCTATCCAGACATAATCGATCAGACCCAGTCTGTTGAAAGCCTCGTTTTTCTCCCAACGCGCCTGCAACATCTCGACCGCGGCGAACAGATCCGCGTGGATCTGCCGCATTTTTGGGGGCAGAGTAGCGTGAACCCCGTCTCCTCCGAAAGGAATCCCCGCCAAATCACCGTATTTCCGGATGCCGACCTGTTCGAATCCATACAAATTCTTTTGGCAGGAATAGGAAAGCACACACCCCCTCTCATCCCAGAGCCACGCGGGTTTGTAGAAAATGTGTTCTTCCTTCATTTCCTCCACATCCATCCGGGTTCCGTGATGATACCCCTCGAATGCCTCTTCCAGCCTTTGTTCGAAACGGTCATGGGCTTTGCGCCCCTGTTTGAGCATAATATCCTCGACGATCCTCATGATATCCCAAGCCGTTTCCAATCGCCTTTTTCTTTCTTCCACCGTGCGTGCGCCATCGAATAGAAATGCTGCTTTCTGATGTTCATAATCTGACATACTGCCCTCCCTTCTTTTCATCTTTCAAAAACAATCCTTTCCCCGTTCTTCTTGTAAAAATCCACAAACTCGTCCAGGTGTTTTTCCGTGGTTTTCTTCATCCAGGCAAACATCCTGACATAGTGCCCCGCCATCCATTCGCAGCCTTTTTCCAGCAGCTTCAGGTAAAATTCAACACCCATGTTTCGGTAGGTGCACGGATAAATCATCAAGCGGACGGGCCACAGCATGTCCGAATCGTGAACGGTCACGAACGGCCCGTCTCCTTCCGATCTCAATGGAGACGTTTCAAGAGCCCTCCAGATACCGCAGAGCATCCGCCATGCCTCGGGGACTATCATGCATCCGTTTTTCCGCCAATCCCCTTTCTTGTAACCTTCGTAAGGAATGATGCCGAGTTCACTGCGGATCCCTATCCACAATTCCCTAAACCCCCATAATGAAGGCTCCAAGGCGTAGGAAACCAGAACTTCATACTCATTGAGTGGCCAGTTCTCTTTGTAAACCCGCAAGGGATAATGGCGTTTTCCCTTATAGAGATAATCTTCGTAATCGATCCGGTACCCTTTAAACTCCGGAGACTCCATCAACTGCACAACCGTCATATCCATGGTCTTCTCAACCATCTCGGAACAGAGATTCCTGGTCCTGCTTGCAATGCTTTCCGCCAACAAAAGCCGCTTCTCCCTCTCAGCTCCATCAACCCCTTCATCGAACAGGTACGCCTCTATTTCTTCATAGGTTTTCCTGAATGTCTCGGCATGTTTGAAGCGGTTTCTTTCATCGTCGCGGTAAAAGTTTGCGGACATCACTTCGCCACTTTCCCCCTTCGGGTCTTCAAGACGGTTTCCCGCCATGGTTCCGGACTCCCTCAACTCCCGGAAAAGACCCGCAATTCTTTCATGGGCGCTTTCCCATGTCCCTTGCTCCATCTTCTCTTCAAAGCGCTCCCACTGACCGAAGAATTCGGCCAATGATAGTTTCGATTCCTTCATACCTATTCCTCCTTTTCCTCAAAATTCCAGGGTTTCTTTTTGTGAAGAGCTATCTTCAATCACCCCTTCACACGTCAAGTCCCCTTAACCGCTTAGATGGCCGGCGGCCTTCCGCGCGGGTTCGGGGGCTTCCTTGTTTCTTTTCTCATACAGTTCCAGCAAGCGGACAAGGTCTTGAAACCACCGCCGGCCCGTCTGTGTCTCTTGTTCCCGGAGTCTTTCCCGGGCCAGGTCGAGCGGTGTTTTTCCCGCGCCGTCTTTCGCACCCGGATCGGCCCCGAGAGAGAGCAGGATAAAGGCCTTTTCCGCCCGGCCGGAGAGGGCGGCCTCGTGGAGCGGTGTCCGTCCGTAAAAATCGCAAACG
>CAZKUZ010000145.1:0-2303 GCA_964556045.1 uncultured Thermodesulfobacteriota bacterium
CCAGGGCCTCCACGCCCTCAGGGTAGGTAAACGTGAGATTTTGGACCCGTATCATCTTCGCCGGAGATTAATTTTCCTGCTCGGGATTGGATAGAATGTTGCCGGAAAGGAGATCGTCGGGGGTGACGGGGCGCTTGAGGAGTCCCTTGTCCTTAAGCCACGTCAGCACGTTTGCCAGGTCTTTCCCGGACGGGGGAGAGGCCTTCGGAAAGTCCGCGAAGACGAAGGTCTGGGCGATGGGTTTGGGCAGGCGGCACTTTTCCACGAGCAGGGCGCGGACACCCCGGTGATTCCGGTTGATGACGGCCACGGCCCTGTCGTAGGCGCGGTAGAAGGCCGCAAGAAAGGGGCGATGGTTCTTGAGGAAGGTTTCGTTCCAGATGAGGACCGTCTGGGAGAGGTTGGTCTTCCCGTCGTCCGCCAGCCAGTGGGCCCCCTTGGATTTGGCGAGGGAAGCGAGGGGATCGGGTAGCACGGCGGCGTCGATCTTTCCGGTCATGAGCATCTGGAACCGGATGGGAATGCTCTTGATCTCCTGCTTCTTGACGGCGTCGGGCGGAAGCCCGCTTTCCTTGAGCAGCCCGTCCAGGACGTACTCGATGATGGTGTTGGACGAGATGGCGACGTGTTTTCCCCTGAGATCCCGGAGGGACCGGACGGAGGAGCCGGGAGGCGAAAGGATGGCGAATAAGCCCTCTTTCGGGGTCTTCCCGAGGATGACGGAGACGATTTTGGCGGGAAAGCCGCGGCTGCGCAGGAGCGCGGCGGAGATGATGTCGCCGAGGTAGGCGTCGAGCTTTCCGGTCTGGAAGGCCGCGTCCCGTTCGACGGCGCTTCGGAAGGTGATCAGCTTCACGGGCATGGGGAGAGACGTGAAGAACCCCCGCCGCTGGGCGACGTAGAAGGGAAGGGCGTCCACGATGGGCAGAACCCCGATGCGGACGGTGGCCGCCCGGGCCGAAAGGCCCAGGGAGATAAAAAACACGAGGGACACAAGAAGCAACGCTGTTTTTTTCATCGGTTCCTCCCTTCTACTTCAGATAGGTATCCGCGACCACGAAGGCAAGGAACATCATACTGATGAGGCCGTTGATTGTAAAGAAGGCCGTGTTGATCTTCGACAGGTCGTCGGGGCGGATGAGGAGGTGTTCATAGACGAGGAGGACCCCCACGACGGCGACCCCGATGGTGTAGAGGGTTCCCGTGGGGAGGAGCCAGGCGACGGACGCGAGGAAGACGACGCAGAGGAGGTGGAGAAACCGGGAGATCCACAAAGCGGGGGCGATTCCCACGGCCGCCGGGATGGAGTGCAGCCCGGCCTTCCGGTCGAACTCTACGTCCTGGAGGCTGTAGAGGATGTCGAACCCGGCGATCCAGCAGAGGACCGCGAGGCTTAGGACCAGCGCCGCGGCGGAGACGGTTCCCGTCGCGGCCATCCAGGCGCCGAGCGGCGCGCCGGAGATGGCGAACCCGAGGACGAGGTGGCTGTAGGAGGTATAGCGCTTGGTGTAGGAATACCCGATGAGGACGAGGATGGCGAAGGGGCTCGCGACGAGGCAGGCGGTGTTGAGCATGGCCGCGGCAAGGACGAAGAGGCCGAAGGCGGCGAGGCTGATGATGGTGGCGGACCTTTTCGAGATGCGCCCGGCGGGAATGGCCCGGTTGGCCGTCCGGGGATTTTGCCGGTCGATCTCCGCGTCGATGACGCGGTTGAAGCCCATGGCGCCGGTTCGGGCCCCCACCATGGCGACGATGACCCAAAAGAGGAGGCGCCAGGTCAGGCGGCCTTCCGTGGCGAGAAGCAGGGAAATCAGGGCGAAGGGGAGGGCGAAGACGGTGTGCTCGAACTTGATCATCTCGAGGAATTCCGCCAGGGCCTTGCGGGTCCCGGCGGCGGTGTCAGTCGTCGAGCCCATAGTCCTTCCAGCGCTGGGTTACCCGCTCTTCCATCTCGGGGGACATGCCGACTTCTTCCGGCCAGGGACGCTGAAACCCCTCTTCCTTCCATTTCCGGGTGGCGTCGATTCCCATCTTGCCCCCAAGGCACGAAAGGGGGGAGGTGTGGTCGAGGAGGTCCGTGGGGCCTTCCGCGGTGAAGATGTCCCGCTTGGGGTCCACGTGGGTGCCCACGCGCCAGAGGACTTCCCCATAGTCGTGCACGTCGACGTCCTTGTCGAAGACGATGACGAACTTGCTGAACATCATCTGCCCGAGTCCCCACAGGGCGTTGACGACCTTTCGCGCGTGTCCGGGATACTGCTTGTCGATGGAGACGAGGACGAAGTTGTGAAAGCACCCGTGGA
>CAZKUZ010000146.1:0-2014 GCA_964556045.1 uncultured Thermodesulfobacteriota bacterium
AAAGTGCCCATCCGCTCGAGGAAGGAGATTCCCCGGGTCATCCGTAAGCATTACGGGAAATTCCCCCAAGTCCTGGGGCTGGAGGCGGATGTCCTCCCCGTCCAGGAGTGGCGGGTGATGAAGGGACTCTTCGAGGGATGCCGCCTGGTGGATGCCTCTTCCCTCCTGTTGGCCCTTCGTTCGGTGAAATCGCCCTACGAGCTCGGTATCATGGCGCGGGCGGGCCGTGTCGGTCAGAAGGTCTATGAACACGGCCGGAGAGTCCTGAAGGAAGGGATGACGGAGATCGCCTTCGCGGGGGAGATGATGGCCAAGGCCTTTGCCTTGGGCCACGAAGGGCTCCTGCGGATGCGCTCGCTGAACGATGAATCCTACTGCTGGCATATCCTGAGCGGCGAGAGCGGGGGAATCGTCAGCTACATCAATGCGCCCATGGGTGGATTGGGACTCTCCCCGGCCTTCCCCGTGGGGGCCTCCATGAAGCCCATTCGAAAACACGAACCGATCATGGTCGATTTCGGGATCTGCCTGCGAGGCTACCAGATCGACGAGACCCGCATGTTCTGCGTGGGATCCCTTCCGAAACGCTATTTAAACCTTTACCGTTCCATCGTTCGGGTCCAGCACGCGATCCTCGATGCCGCCCGTCCCGGGATCCGAGGGAGAGATCTCTTCGAGATCGGGTTGGAGACGGCGGAGAGGGAAGGCATCGCGGACATCTATCTCGGCCCTCCGGGGAACAAGGTCAGCTTCGTGGGACACGGCATCGGCTTGGAGATCAACGACCCGCCCTTCATCGCGAAGAGGGACGAAACCCCATTGAGAGAGGGGATGACCTTCGCCCTGGAACCCAAGCTGGTCCTGGAAGGCGAGGCGGCCATCGGTATCGAGGACACGGTGGTCGTGACGAAGAATGGTATCCGGCGACTGACACCCATGCGTCAGACCATCTTCCATGCATTGCTGAAGTAAGCCTGCGCTATTTGCCATTGTTGATATCATCGTTTACACTTGTGATAAGCCTAACGAGTGAAGGGTGGATGACAAGGAGGTGGCTGAAATGTGCTTTATGCTCCCTGAAGAATACCAGGCCTTGAAGGAAGCGGTTCGGGAATTTTCCGAAGGTGAGATGACCGACGAGCTCCTGAAGGCGTGCAACGACCGCCACGAGTTCCCCTTTGACCTCTATCGCAAGGCGGGAGAGGTGGGGGTTATCGGCGCGGGGTTTGATGAGGCCGTGGGGGGAGCCGGGTTTGGTCTTCTCGGAGCCGCGATCGCCATCGAGCAGATGTGCCGGGTTTCTCCCGGTCTCGGCATGGCCGTGAGCCTGGGCTGGATCCCAGGGCTGATCGTGGACGTGAACGGGGACGATCGGATGCGTCAACGATATGTCCGCCCCATGGTGGAAGGAAAGGCCATCTCCGCCATCTGCATGACGGAACCGAACTATGGAAGTGACATCCGAAGGGTCGATACGACCGTCGATCTCGTGGCACAGGACAAAGGAGACGTTTTTGTCGTCAACGGGAACAAGATCTTCACGACCAATGCCACCTATGCCACCTTTTTTACCATCCTCTGCCAGGACGGGGAAAGCGAAACCTCCCTCGTGTTTGATCGAGAGGTTATGGAGAACAACCCCGGTGAGCTGGAAATTACCGAGATGCCGGGCAAAATGGGGCAGCGGATGGTTTCTTCCTGCGAGCTGACCTTCAAGGATTTCGAGGTCCCTAAGGAGAATATCCTCGGGAAGCGCTACGAGGGTTTGAAGACGGTTATCAATTTTTTTAATAAAAGTAGGGTTGAGATTGCCTCTCAGGGAATGGGTGCGGCGGAATATGGCCTGTTCAAGGCCCTTACCCACGCCCGCGAACGGGAACAGTTCGGGAGAAAAATCCTTCAGCACCAGGCCATCGGACACCGCCTGGCCCGAATGATCACCGCCGTGAAACAGGCCCAGCTCCTCCTCTACGACACGGCGTGGCGGTACGACCATAAAAAAGGCGGTTCCTGG
>CAZKUZ010000147.1:0-6119 GCA_964556045.1 uncultured Thermodesulfobacteriota bacterium
GATGGGTATGAGATCGTGGCGGGGGAACGTCGCTGGCGGGCCGCCCAAAAGGCGGGGCTCAGGGAGGTTCCCGTGGTGGTCCAGGAGCTGGGGGAGAGGGAGAGCCTGGAGGCGGCCTTGGTGGAGAATCTCCAGAGGGAAAATCTCAACCCGATCGAAGAGGCCCTGGCCTATGTGGAGTTGATGAAGCGGTGGGATCTGACGCAGGAAACCCTCGCGGCCAGACTTGGGAGAAACCGGTCGACGATCGCCAATACCGTTCGCCTTCTGCAGCTTTCTCCAAAGGTCCAGCAACTCCTCAGCCGGAACGAACTGAGTGCCGGCCACGCCCGGGCGATTCTGGCCCTTCCCACGTTTGAAAGCCAGGAACAGGTGGCCGCGGAGGTCGTGGAAAAAGGTTTGTCGGTCAGGGACGTGGAACGGCTGGTCAAAAGGTTGCAGAAAGCGGGAGAAGAAAAGCCGGAACCGGGGCCTGATCCCTTCGTTCAGGACATCCAGGACCGCTTGGAACGTGCCCTCGGAACGAAAGTCAAGGTAACGGTAAAGGGAAAGAGGGGAAGTATCAAAATTTCCTTCTTCGGTTTAGAAGAATTGGATGGATTGATTAAGAGGATATGTGCTTGAGATTGGTTGAAAACAGATTTTATTTGTGTTAACTGTGAGGCGTTGAGTTTTTCAATTTTCAAGATGTGAGGTACGGTTTATGGCAAAGGGGGCTACCAAGGATATCCAAGCGTTCCTTGGAGAGGAAACGAACTTCGAGGGAAAGCTTATTTTTGAAGGGACTGTTCGGATCGACGGGAAGTTTCAGGGGGAGATCCATACAGACGATATCGTCATTGTGGGGGAGAGCGCGGAGGTGAACGCGGAGATCAACGCGGGTGAGATCGTCATCAGCGGGACCGTTCGGGGAAACATTTTCGCGAAGGAAAGCCTCGAGATCATGGCGCCGGGAAAGGTTTACGGAAGCATCTTGACGCCGAAGCTCATGATTCAGGAAGGGGTGATCTTCGAGGGAACGTGTCGCATGGAAAAGCTGGACGTCCCGATGAATGCCAAAGTTTCCGTCCTGAATCCAGAGGCGATGGCGCAAGGTCAGGACAAGTTCGGCGATTCTTGAACCTGACGATCACTGATTTTTTAATGCAATTCCAAAAATGCGTGGCTTGTGCGACAGATACGAGCCGCCATTCCAACGACAACTAATAACAAGCAGAATGGAGGAACAACAGTGTTAAGAAAACTGACGAAGTGGGGCCTGATGGCCGTTGCCGTATTGACCATGACAGGGCTGGCCGTCGCCGGGGAACCCAACATGAATCCGGGGAAATGGGAAATCACCACTAAGATCGAGATGCCGGGCATGCCGATGAAGATGCCGGCCATGACGACGACCCAGTGTCTGGACAAGGGGGATTACATCATGAAAGAGCCCCCGAATCCTACCATGCCGAGCGGCATGAAGAACCCCTGCAAGGTCACGAAATCCGAGGTTAAGGGAGACACGGTGATCTGGGACATGGTGTGCGAAGGACAGGCCAAGACGACCTACCATGGTGAGATCACGTATCATGGGGATACCATGGAGGGGTTCATCAAGATTTCCTCCAGTTCCAACGGCGGCGGGCAGCCGCCCGTGACGATCAAGTTGAAGGGAAAACGGGTCGGACCGTGTAGCGAGTGACGGTGTGACAGGACTCAGATAAAAAAATCCCCGCTTGCGTGAGCGGGGATTTTTCGTGGATGCGCCAATGTCGCCTAACCCGCGAGGGTGAAGAACTGATTCAGTTCTTCCTGGATGTATCTCAACCGGTCCAGGTCCGATTCATCTACCTTTTCCTGGGCCTCTTTCCTCGCGAGAATCTGTTTCAGCTCGGCGATGTTCTTTTCGATCGACTCGAGAGAGATGAGCAGTTCGTTCGCCACGGGACGCTCGGCTTCCTCGGGTGCCACCACTTCGATCGGTTCCTCTTTCCGTTTGAGGAAGAGGGTTTCCTTCCACTTGGGAATGTAAACCTCAAATCCAAGGGTTTCCTGAATCTTCTCGGCGAGGGTTTTGCTCGATTCCGGCTCGCCGTGGATGGTGAACACCTTGGGTTTTGCCTCCTTGAAATTTCCGATCCATTCCAATAGGTCTTTTTGATCGGCATGGGAGGAGAATCCCCCGATCGTGAAGACCCTGGCGTTGACGGCCACGTCTTCCCGGAATATCTTCACGCTTTTACGTCCTTCCACGATTTGACGTCCTGTCGTTCCCTGTGCTTGGAATCCCACGATGACGATGCTGGCGCCGTCCCGCCAGAGATTATGTTTAAGATGGTGTTTGATCCGGCCGGCCGTGCACATGCCGTTCCCGGCGATGACGATGGCGGATCCCTTCTGTTCGTTGATGGCGATGGATTCCTTGGTGGTAGGAGTGTACCGGAGGTTGGGAAGATTGAAAGGATCGAATCCCGCTTCGATGATGGCCAAGGCCTCCTTGTCATAAAATTCCTTGTTCTTGCGGAAAATCTCTGTCGCCTTGATGGCCAGTGGGCTGTCGAGATAGATGGGGATATCCGGAAGCTCTCCCTTCCTGTAGAACTCTCCGAGGATGTAAATGACCTCCTGGGTCCTCTCCACGGCGAAGGAGGGGATGATGATCTTTTCATGGTTGGAGACGGCGTAGTTGATGGCCTCGAGAAGTTCCTGTTTGCTGTCCTCCAATGGCTTGTGGAGGCGGTTGCCGTAGGTGGACTCGACGAAGAGGTAATCCGTTGTGAAGATGTGGGCTGCCTCCTTAAGGATGAGCTGGTTGGCCTTTCCGATGTCGCCGGAGAAGACGATTTTTATCTCGCCATCCCCTTCTTTAACCCACATTTCCAGGATGGAGGATCCGAGGATATGCCCCGCGTTTTTCAGGCGTATCTTGAACCCGTCGCTGATGGGGATGATTTCGTCTCTCTCGATGGGCTTTAAGTGGGGGAGGCTCTTTTTGGCGTCGTCGATCGTGTAGAGCGGTTCGATTTCCTTGTGGCCTTTGCGCTTGTTTTTCTTGGTCTGCCACTCGGCATCCATCTCCTGGATGTGAGCGGAGTCCAGGAGCATAATCTCACAAAGTTCGACGGTAGGACGGGATGTGAGGATCTTCCCCTTGAATCCATCCCTGACGAGTTTCGGAATGCGTCCTGAATGATCGATGTGGGCGTGGGTGAGGAACATGGTGTCGATATCGGCGGGATTAAATCCCCAGTCCGTCCAGTTCCGCATTTCCAGGAGTCTCCCGCCCTGAAAGAGCCCGCAGTCGACGAGGACCTGTTTGCCTGTTGTGGTTTCAATGAGAAAATTGGAACCCGTCACGGTTCCGGCGGCACCAAGGCAGGTAACTTTGACCATGAATGTTCTCCTAATGAGTTTTTTTAAATATTTTTCCCCATTGCACATACACCTTTTACGGAATCGGGGTCAAGCAATATTTTGATCGTTTCCGCAAAAAAGGCTTTGTGAAAAACTTGACAAGCGGGGTGAGCTATGGTAGCAAGGGCAAAAATTTCGAGGGGGGGCTGCGGCCTATGATCAACCTTGACTATACGCTGCTGATTCAAGCGGCCATATTCATTGTTTTTGTGCTGCTGATTAACCAGTTCATGTTCCGCCCGGTGGTTCGTTTGCTCGAGCGGCGGAAAGAAGCGACCACCGGCGCCCAGGAGAAGGCCTTGTCTCTCCAGGAAAAGGCGGAGAGGGAAGCGGCCCTGCTCGAGGAGAAACTGGCCCAGGCCCGCCAGGAAGCCGCCCTTGAGAGGGATCGGGTCAAGAAAAAGGTTCTCGAGGAACAAAAACAGTACCTCGAACGTGCCCGCAGGGCGATAGAGAAGGATATTCCGGCCCTGAGAGAGAAGGCGCTGGAAGAAGCGAAGAAAGTGGAGGACTCTTTGAAGAAGGGAATGGGACCTTTTGCCGAAAAGATCGCGGCAAAGGTTTTGGGGAGGTCTGTTTCATGAGGAATGGGCGAAGGGTTTTTTATTTCTCTTTGGGATCGATGGTTCTTTTTTTTGCGGTGACGGCGTTGCCCGCCCTGGCGTCAGAGGGGGGACACGGGAATTACTGGAAAGACTATCTGTTCCAGATCATAAATTTTATTATTCTGATGGCGATCCTCATCAAGTTTATCCGTCCCGCCCTGAAAGGCTACCTGGAGAAACGTCACAACCAGGTCAAGGAGGAATTACAGAAGGCGAAAGAGCTTTCGGAGGCGGCTGAAAAGGCCTATCAGGAGGCTCAGAAACGGCTCGAGAATCTCGACGCTGAAATCAAGGCCATCCGTGAGCAGATGCTGAAGGAAGTGGAACTGGAAAAGAAAAAGCTGATGGAAGAGGCCGAGAAAAAGGCGGAACTCATGCGGGCCCAGGCGGAGCAAGGGTTGAAAGAGGAGATCAGCCAGATCAAAAAGCGGTTGCGGGAGGAGATTTCGCTCGAGGCCTTGAAGCTGGCGGAGGAGATCGTCAAGAAGACAATCACAGCGGACGATCAGAGACGTTTAATCAATCTGTATATCCAGCAACTTGGGAGTAAAAATTGAGAGAGCGCGTGGTCGCGAGGCGTTATGCCAAGGCCCTGTTGGAGATAGGAAGCCGGGAGAACAGGATAGAAGATATCTACCGGGAGCTCGTTCAGGTACAGTCCTTGTTCAAGGAGTATCCCGAATTCTGGAAGGCGGTTTCGCTTCCCATCTATCCCATGGAGAACCGCCGGAATGTCCTGAAGTCGGTCCTGGAGAAGTCGGGTTTCAGCAATTCTATAACCCGTTTCTTTGAGATCCTCGTGGAAAAGGATAGGATCGGCCTGATTTCGACCATCTTTTCCATTTTTCAGGAGCTTGCGGATCGCGCCCAGAATCGGGTGAGGGGGACCCTGTACGCCGCGGAGCCTATGAAGGATGAAGATTTTGAGAAGGTTAAAAAGGCCCTTTCGGATTACCTTGAAAAGGAATTGATATTGGAGAAGGATGTGGATTCTTCCCTGATTGGCGGCATCAAAGCGCAGATCGGGGGGATTGTGATAGATGGGAGTGTTCAGGGGCAATTAAATCGTTATCGAGAAAAACTGTTAACGGCATAGAGGGAAGATATGGAGATTAGAGCAGAAGAGATCAGCAAAATCATTGAGAGTCAGATTGAGGGTTTTGAACAGGAAATCGATGTTTCCGAAACCGGCATCGTTCTGTCCGTGGGAGACGGGATCGCCCGTATCTACGGGTTGGAAAACGCGATGGCCGGTGAGCTGCTGTCTTTCCCCCACGATGTGTACGGGATGGTGCTGAACCTTGAAGAGGACAATGTCGGTGCCGCCCTTCTGGGGGAAGACTACCTGATCAAGGAAGGGGATACCGTCAAGCGGACCGGGCGTATCGTGGAGGTCCCCGTTGGGGATGCCCTGATCGGACGCGTGGTGAATCCCCTGGGCCAGCCCATCGACGGCGGCGCCCCGATCGAGGCGGAGGAAACCCGCCGCGTGGAGGTCAAGGCGCCGGGAATCGTGGCTCGTCAGCCGGTCAAGGAGCCGCTGCAGACCGGCCTGAAGGCGATCGACTCCATGGTTCCCATCGGACGGGGGCAGCGTGAATTGATCATCGGGGACCGCCAGACCGGGAAGACGGCGGTCGCCATTGACACCATCATCAACCAGAAGGGGCAGGACGTTATCTGTATCTACGTGGCGATCGGCCAGAAGCGTTCCACGGTGGCCCAAGTGGTGGACAAATTGAAGAGCTATGGGGCGATGGACTATACTATCGTCGTCTCGGCCACGGCCTCGGAGTCCGCGCCGATTCAGTTCCTCGCACCTTACGCGGGGGTGACCATGGGCGAATATTTCCGGGACAACGGACGTCATGCCCTCTGTATCTATGACGACCTTTCCAAACACGCCGTCGCGTATCGTCAGTTGTCGCTTCTCCTGCGGCGTCCGCCGGGACGCGAGGCCTATCCCGGTGACATCTTCTATCTCCATTCCCGTTTGCTGGAGCGGGCGGCGAAGCTCAGCGACGAGCTGGGCGGGGGGTCGCTGACGGCCCTGCCGATCATCGAGACCCAGGCCGGGGACGTGTCCGCTTACATCCCGACCAACGTCATTTCCATCAC
>CAZKUZ010000148.1:0-7634 GCA_964556045.1 uncultured Thermodesulfobacteriota bacterium
TCACCGGCTGGTACATCACTCAGCGACATTGTTTTTCCTCCTTTCCAAAGTTTTTTGTCGATAGGTGTTCTTCGCATTTCACGCAATAAGCTCGACCTCAATAGCACTCGCTTCTTCTTTTCTCAGAGAAAGCTGGTAACCCCTGATCTTTATGTCGATAGGGTCCCCAAAAGGAGCCACTCCCATTATCTCCACAATGCTACCCCGCGTTAATCCCATTTCCGCCATTCTTTTTGTAACCCCTCCTTGATTTAGCACTGTTAATATCTTGACCTTTTTACCTTTTTCTGCCTCGTCTAATCTCATTTCTCCCTCCCCCTTAAAGTTAAGATATCCTAACTTTTTAAAAAGTTAGCAATTCCTAACAAAAATGTCAAGCATTTTTTTATTTTTCTTGGGCTCATTAAAAAATCCATTTTCCTTGACAGACAAACCCCGTTCTCTTATAGTTAAAAAAATTTTCAACCTGTAGCATGATAGGAGGGAAGGGCATGAAAAAAAGGAGATTTTTAATTTCAATCGCAGTTTTACTTTCAACCTTACTGATGATTCCCGCCGGTCCCGCCGCGGCGGCCAAGCCCATCGTCATCGGGGTTCCCACCTCGTTGTACACCCCCTTCGGCCGGGACGGCCTGAAGGCGGTCAAGCTGGCGGTGGAAGAACTCAACGCCAAGGGCGGCGTCAAGGTGGGAAATGAAAAACGGCCCCTGAAGGTCGTGGTGGCCGACACCCGGGGCGGCGAGCCCAGCACCCCCGTGCACGACGCCCTGATGGCCTACGAGCGCCTCATTACCAAGGAAAAGCCGGACGCCATCGTGATCGGCGCCTTCCGCTCCGAGGTCTTGATCGCCAGCATGGACCTGGTGTCCAAATACAAGGTGCCTCAACTTGGGACCATCGCCCAGAGCCCCGGCTTCCAGAAGAAATTCATGAAGGACCCGAAGAAATACAAGTACCTCTTCCGTGTCACCACCGACGCCCTCGTGGACGCCACCTACCTCAACAACACCCTCGATATCCTCAAGAACAAATACGGCCTGAAAACCACCTATTTCATCTACCAGGACACCCTCTGGGCCAAGGCCTTTTCCGGCCTCATGAGTAAACACTGCAAGAAGACGGGCTGGAAGCAGATCGGGTTCGACGGCTATGCGGCCGGCGCCACCGATTTCTCGCCCGCCCTCTCGAAGGCGAAAGACGAAAAGGCGGATCTCATCGGGATGGTATGGGACGTTCCCCTCGGCGCCGGCGTCTTCGCGAAGCAGTACGCGGCCATGAAGGTGCCCGCCCTCCTTATCGGTTTCATCCCGCCCATGGCCTCCCCCATGGCGGTCAAGACCGTTGGGCCGGGCGTGGAATACGCCATGTCCATCGAGTTTCCCGTGGGGGCCTCGCTGCCCTTGAAGAAGCTTCCCAAGACGGTCGATTTCCTCACCAAATTCAAGAAGAAATACGGTTCCCTCCCGGAGGCCGCGGCGGTGAACTCTTCCGCCTACGACGCCGTCTTCATCCTGGCCAACGCCATCGAACGGGCGGGCTCTCTCGATCCCGACAAGCTGGTGGCCGCCCTCGAGAAGACGGATTACAAGGGGGTCTCCGGGCGGATCCGCTTCAATAAACAGCACATTGCCGTGTTCGGCACGAAGGACCCCAACGAAACGGGGGTGTGCGTCATCTTCCAGTGGCAGAAGGACGCCTCGGGCAAGCTACGGCGTGTCCCGGTCTATCCCGATTTCCTCGCGGAAGGGAAGATTCAACTGCCGCCGTGGATGAAAAAATAAGGGTTTGACGCAACCACCGGACGAAAGGGAGGAAAACCGCATGACGTCTCATGAGGGCTGAGGAGAAGCGGTGTCGCTTTTCATCTACGGACTCATCAACAGCGTGATCCTCGCCCTCTATACCGTGGGGTTCAGCCTCACCTACGGCATCAGCGGTATCGCCAACTTCGCCCACGGCGCCCTCTACATCCTGAGCGGCTTCGCCGCCTGGTCGTTCATGAACACGTTGGGGCTGCCGTTCTGGCTCTCCGGCATCCTCGCCGTTCTCGTTTCCGCCCTCATCGGCTTCGTTTTTTACTGGGTGCTCCTCCTGCGGCTCCGGGGTATTCCCTTGGCGGAACTGATCGTCACCTTCGCCGCCGGCGTCGCCATCCTCGAGCTTCTGACCTGGAAAGGGTTCTACGGTATCCGCTACAGTCTCCCCGTCCTCGTGCGGGGGGGCGTTGAGATCTTCGGTGTGGGGATCGACTACCAGCGTTTCGTCGTCCTGGCGTGCGGGGTTTTACTTGTGGTGGGCCTGTGGCTTTTCGTGCATCATACCCGGATCGGTCTCGCCTTCCGGGCCATGGCCCAGAACGAGCGGACGGCCCTGTCCATCGGCATCGAGTCCGACTGGATCGGCTCCCTGAGCCTCGCCTTTGGGGCCGCGCTGGCCGCCGTGGCCGCCATGGTGGTCCTTCCCCTCGGGGTGATGGAATCGACCATCGGTTACGAGGTCCTCATCTACGCCCTGGCCGTCGCCATCGTGGGCGGCCTGGAGAGCACCCTCGGGATGATCGCGGGAAGCTTTCTCATCGGCTATGGCCAGATCGCCGCGGCCCGTTACATCGGGGCGAAGTGGATGATCATCGTCCCCCTGGCCGCCATCGTCCTCGTCTTGACGGTCCGTCCCTCGGGGCTTTTCGGGAAGTTCAAGGAACTGGAAGAGAGGGTGTAACGTGGCGGAACGGGACTTCCGGAAGAAGCGCCTGGACCGGGGCATCAAGGCCCGGTCGGACACCATCTTCGCCGTCGCCTCCTACCGGGAGATCTTCTACCTCCTGGCGCCGAGGTTCCTTCCGGTGGCCGTCCTCCTTCTGCTGCCCCTCGTCCTCGAGAGCTACTGGAACAAGGTCCTGGTCTACGCCTGCATCTACGGCCTCCTGGCCCTGAGCTGGGACTTCCTCGCCTCGTGTGGGCTCTTCTCCCTGGGCCAGTCCCTCTTCTTCGGGATCGGCGCCTACATCGCGGGCGTCCTGAACTACTATTTCCACCTTCCCACCTTCGTCACCATCCCCGTCGCCACCCTGGGGGGAGGGATGCTCTGCGCCGCGCTCCTCTCGCCCGTGATGCGGCTCCGCGGCGTCTACTTCGCCATGGTGACCCTCATGCTTCCCCTGTTGCTGATGAAGGTGGTGGAAACGACGGGTGTCTTCGGCGGCACCCACGGCCTGTCGTCCCTCTCCGGGTTCCCTCACGAGATGCTTGCCATCTACCTGGCCGTCATCGGGTTCCTTGTCTGTCTCTTCCTCTTCCGGCGGATCATGAACGCCGACTACGGCCTGATCCTCCGGGCCATCCGCGACGACGACCGCTCCGTCATGAGCGGGGGAATCAACATCTATTGGCGAAAGAGTCAGGCCCTCTTTATCGCGGGCGCGGCGGGGAGCTTCGCCGGGGCCCTGATGACCCATCACTACCAGTTCCTCGGCATGTCCACCTTCGCCCTCGACTATTCCATCCTCCCCGTGGCCGCCGTTGCCCTGGGCGGGCCGGGAACCTTCGCCGGAGCCGCTCTGGGGAGCATGATCCTCGTTCCCCTCTCCGAGGCCCTGCGGGCCCTCGGCGGGTTGCGGATCGCCATCTACTGCGGCATCCTCATTGTGAGCATCATCCTGCTGCCCGAGGGATTCTTCCACTACCTGGCAAGAAAGTACCACCAGTTCGAAAGGATCGAGAAGATATGATGACACGGCATGCCGACGAGCCCATCCTTCGCGTGGAGCACCTCAGGAAGAACTTCGGCGGGGTGTCGGCCGTTTACGACGTGAGTTTCGAGATGAAACGGGGCGAGTTTCTGGGGATCATCGGTCCGAACGGTTCCGGTAAGACCACGCTGGTGAACCTCATCACGGGCTTCGTCCGCCCCAGCGGGGGGCGGGTCGTCTTCAAGGGGAAGAACATCACCGGCAAGATGCCCTATAAGATCGCCGACCTGGGAATCGCCCGGACCTTCCAGATGGTGCGGCTCTTCTACAACCTGCCCGCCTATAAGAACCTGATCATCCCCCTCTGTTCCTCCCGGGTCCGGCGGCTGCGGGGCGGAAAATACGGGGAAAAGGACGACGAGGCGGTGGACCTCCTTGACGACATGGGCTTCGAACGGGATTCCTACGTCCCTTACAAACCGGTGGGCACCCTCCCCCACGGCTACTTGAAACGGCTGGACCTGGCGCGGGCCATGGCGCTGCGTCCCGAACTGCTCATCCTGGACGAGCTTTTCTCCGGCATGTCCATGTCGGAGGTGGCGAGCACCTTGCCGCTCATCGAGAAGTTCAACCGGGAGGGACTGACCATCATCATGATTGAGCACCGGCTGAAAGAGCTCTTCCGTGTTGTGGACCGGGTCCTGGTGCTCAACTTCGGGGAGAAGATCGCGGAGGGAACTCCGGACGAGGTCATGGAGCAAGACGACGTCAAAAAGGCCTACCTGGGAATCGACGTGGAGATCCCGCCCGAAACCCGGGCCTCCTGAGAGGGTGACATGGAAGCGGTGCAGCAGAAGAAGACCCAACCAAACGGTTCCGGCACCCCCTTGTTGTCCGTGAAGAACCTCATGGTGTTCTTCGAAAACGCCCTGGCCTTAAACGACCTCAGCATCGAGGTGCGCAAGGGGGAGATCGTCGCCGTTTTGGGATCCAACAGCGCGGGGAAGACCACCTTGATGAACACCGTTTCCGGGCTCATCGTGGACATGAAGAAGAAGGAACGGCGGCGCGGCGGCGTCCGGATCACCCTGAGAGGGGACCTTCGATACAAGGGGGAAGACATCCTTACCCTCAAGCCGAGCGAGCGGGTGAAGCGGGGAATCGTCCTCAGCCAGGAGCGGCATCCCATCTTTCGGGACAGCGACGTCCTGGAGAACCTCAAGATCGCCGGCTATCTCAAGCGGGCCGGGAACCTCAAGGAACGGATTCAATTCGTCTTCGACCTCTTTCCCGTGTTGGAAAAACTCAAAAAGCGTAAGGCGGGCCTGCTCAGCGGCGGGGAACAGCAGATGCTCGCCATCGGGATCGCCCTCGTGGCGGACCCCGAACTGATGCTGATGGACGAACCCCTCCTGGGGCTCAGCCCTCTCCTCCAGGCCGACCTCGCCCGCGCCATCCGGGACATCCGAGGGCAGGGCATCACGGTGCTGGTAACGGAGCAATTCGCCCGACCTTTGCTTCCCGTCATCGACCGGGGCTACGTGGTGGAAAACGGGATGCTGGTCTTCGCGGGAACCCGGGACGAGCTCTTCGACAACCCGGAAGTCCGCGCCGCCTACCTGGGGATGTAAGGGAATGGGAAAGGAAACCATAACCTCCGATATTATCCTCCCGGCGGACACGATCCCCGCCTGTTTCGAGGAAATGGCGAAGCGGGCCCCGGACAAGCCCGCCCTCGTCTACCTGGGAGAATCCTACTCCTACCGCGTGGCAAACGACCTCATCCTGCGCTTGGCCGCCTCGTTTACGCGCATCGGCCTCGCCCCAGGCGACCGCGTCATCCTCTACCTCTACAACACGCCCCAGATGATCCTTTCCTTCCTGGCCTTGCGCCGTATCGGCGCCGTCGCCGTTCCCGTCGCCCCCGTCTACGGGGCCCACGACTTGAGATACCTCGCCAGCGACAGCGGGGCCAAAGGGATCGTCTGCATGGACAGCAACTTCAATTACGTCAACGAGATTCTCCCCGACACGTCCATCGACACCGTCGTCGTCACCAACATGGTGGACATGATCCCCTGGTGGAAGCGCCTCCTGGCCCGGGGGTTTGACCGGGTTCCCCGGGGGACCTTCCCGACGGGCAAGGGAATCTACCGATTCATGACCCTCTTGAAGGAAGGGGATGTCTCGAAGCTCCCACCCCCACCGAAGGCGGATCGTGAGGAGGTCGCCATCCTCCTCTATACCGGTGGAACAACGGGATTCCCCAAGGGGGTTCCCCTGCCGGAGGCCCTCTTCCTGGAGCGGGTCCTCGAGTGGCGGCGGGCGAGCGAGGCCGTCGTCCCCCAGGGAGAAGGCATCACGGCCCTGGCCGCGCCGCTCTATCACATCATCGGCGAGATGGACGCCATGGCGCCGCTCATCGTGGGCGGCGAAACCCTCATCCTCTTCCCGCGCGTCGTCCTTGACGCCCTCTTCGACCACATCCAGCGCTACCGGGCCACCACCATGTTCGCCGTCCCCACCCTCTACCGGATGATTCTGGAGCACGACCGGCTCGACCTCTACGACCTCAGCTCCCTGCGCTACTGCGGCACGGGCGGCGACGTCCTCCCCGTGGAAGTGGGGAAACGTTGGCTGAAACGCCTTGGTGTTCCCCTCTACCAGGGTTACGGCACGACGGAGTTCTGCGGGGCCATCTCCCTCTCTTACGCGAAAGACGGCACCCCGCCGGAGGGGGCGGCGGGGAAGATCTCTCCGGGCAACCTGGCGAAGCTCGTGGATCCCGACACCCTCGAGGAGGTTCCGGCGGGACAGCCCGGAGAGCTACTGGGCACCTGCGAGCACGCCGTCCGACAGTACTGGAACAAGCCCGAGGAGACCCGGGAATGCTTCCTCGAGATGGACGGGAAGGTCTGGTACCGCACCAAGGACATCGTCCGCATCGATAACGAGGGCTGGCTCTACTTCATGGACCGCTCCGTCGACATGATCAAGCACAAGGGCTACCGCATCGCCGCCGCTGAGATCGAGCGCATCCTCCAGGAGCACCACGCCGTCATGGGGGCCTGCGTGGTGGGAGTGCCGGACGAAAAGGTGGGGGAACGGATCAAGGCCTTCGTGGTGCTCAAAACCGATGTGCGGGGGCTGAGCAGCTACGAGCTCATGTCGTGGTGCCGGGAGCGCCTGGCGCCCTACAAGGTGCCCCATTACATCGAATTCCGCGACATGCTCCCCAAGTCGAAGGTGGGCAAGATGCTCCGACGCGAGATGCGACAAGAGGAACGGCGGAAAAGGGAGGGATGAATGGATAGCCTGAAGGGGATGAGTCCGAAGTCTGAAGGGGAATAGGCAAAAGGCAAAGGGCAAAGGGGGGCTCCAAGCTGAAAGAGAGTGAAATAGCGAGAAAGAGTGAGTCTGAAGGTTGAAAGTCGAAAATCAATGTCTTTTTACTTAGCGACTGAAGGCCGCTCGCTTCGGACTTCAACCTTCGGACTTCGGACTTCAGACTCATGAACAAACCAGATAAACGAGACAAACCGAACAAACGAGATTAACCTATTCAGCCTGAATCCAAGGGTTAAAAAGAAAAAAGATCCGCTCCACGGGACTCACGGAGTCCTGACTCTCTGGACTTTCAGGATCAATAGGCTGGAGACGAGGCAGAAAAGCCCCAGGTAAGAGAAGACCACGTTGAAGTTTCCGCGCGTGACATCGAGGAGGTAGCCGCTCAGGGACGGGCCGATGAGGCCGGAGACGAAGCCGTAGGCGGTGAACACGAGGCCGAAGATGGCCCCGAAATGGGCCAGGCCGAAGCAGTCTGTCACGAGGGGCGCCGACACGGCGAGTCCCTTCGATTTTCCGAAAGGAATGGATAAGGTCACCATGGAGATTCCCGCCGCCCCCTGAAGGGCCCACACCCACCAGAGAAACCAGAAACTCTTCG
>CAZKUZ010000149.1:0-14922 GCA_964556045.1 uncultured Thermodesulfobacteriota bacterium
TTGGTGGCCTGGAAATCCGCTTGGGTCGAGACGCCGTAGGTCACGATCCGTTTCTGGATCTTTGGAAGGATGCGTTGAATTTCCGGGTGGTCGAGGCAAACGACGGCGGCCCCGTAGAAAGGAACCTTGTTGGCGAAGGTGATGATGGCCTCCCGAAGGTTGTCCATGGTATTGAAGTGCTCCATGTGCTCGGGGTCGATATTGGTTATGATGGCGAGGATCGGATTGAGTTTGAGGAAGGAGCCGTCACTCTCGTCCGCCTCAGCCACGATGTAGTCTCCTTCACCCAGTTTGGCGTTTCCGCCGATGCTGTTGAGTTTGCCGCCGATGACGATAGTGGGGTCCAGTCCCGCCTGGTTGAGGACCGTGGCGATGAGGGAAGTGGTCGTGGTTTTTCCGTGGCTTCCCGCGACGGCGACCCCCTGTTTCATTCGCATGAGTTCCGCCAGCATCTCCGCCCTCGGGATGACGGGGATCTGAAGGCTTCTCGCGGCGACGATCTCCGGATTGTCGGCATGAACCGCGGAAGACATGACCACCACGTGGGCGTCTTTCACGTGATCGGCGTGGTGGCCGTAGTAGATCGTGCAGCCCATCTTTGCGAGGCGACGGGTTGTGTCCGTTTCCTTAAGGTCCGATCCTGAAACCTCGTATCCCTGGTTGTGGAGGAGCTCGGCGATACCGCTCATGCCGATGCCCCCAATCCCGACGAAGTGTACCTTGTAGAATCTTTTCTGGATCATGATGGACTCCCCGTGGGGGCGGCGAGGGAAAGCAGGGTGGCCGCGATGGATTCCGCGGCTTCGGGGCGCCCAAGCGCCTTCATTTTTGCCGCCATGGTGCGGATCTTTTCCGGATTTATAAGAAGGTCTTCAAGCGTTTTTCTAAACGTATCTTCGGTGATCTCGGATTGCGGCATGAGAATCGCCCCGCCGCGAGAGGCGTAGTAGCGGGCGTTTTCCATTTGGTGGTTGTTGGCGGCGTAGGGGAAAGGGATGAGAATGGCGGGAAGGCCGCAGGCGGCAAGTTCAGCGAGGGTCGTGGCTCCGGCCCGGGCGATGACGAAGCTTGCCTTCCGATAGACGCTTTTCATGTCTTCGATGAAGGCCTCGACGCGGACCCTGTCCCCGTATTTTTCGAAGGCCTTTTGAGCGGCCGGCAGGTCTTGTTTGCCCGTTTGGAGGATTACCTCCAGCCTCGGGTGTTTCGCAAGAAGGTCGGGGAGAATGGACATGCAAAGGGTATTGATGAAATGGGCCCCGAGGCTTCCGCCGAGAACGAGCAGATGCGTCGTGTGCCTGTCCGGCCTCTCTTCACGCCCGCTGCAGAGGCCTTCACGTATGGGATTACCGGTCAGAACCGTCTTGTTCGTCGGGAAGTGATGCGCTGTCGTCTCGAATGATATGAAGATCTTGTGCGCGAAGGGGGCCAAAAGGCGGTTGGTCAGTCCGGGGATGCTGTTTTGCTCCTGGATGACGCGCCGGATCCGCTTGAGGATACCCGCAACCATGATGGGCAAGGCGGAGTAACTTCCCAGACCGATGACGACATTTGGCTTGAAGGACTTGATCATGGCCAGTCCTTCGAAGATTCCCAGGGGAAGGAGGAAGAGGGCCTTCAGCTTTTTCATGAGGCCGAGGTTCTTGAAGCCGGCGCTCTTCACCGGCCTGAACTCGAATCCGTAGGAGGGAAGGACGGTTTCTTCCAGCCCCCGGCGGGTTCCGATGAAGAGGATAGCGCTGTCGGGGGCCTTTTTCCGGATGGCCAGCGCGATGGCAATCCCCGGAAAGAGATGTCCCCCTGTTCCTCCACCGCAGAAGATGAAACGGGCTACCATCGGTTCAGCTCCTCTTTGGCGTCCAGGCGTTTCGAGATATTCAGCAGGATGCCCACGCCCATGAGCGTGATGAGCAGACAGGAGCCGCCGTAGCTGATGAAGGGGAGTGGAATCCCTTTCGTGGGGAGCAGCCCCATGACCACGCCCAGATTGATAACGGTTTGGAGACCGATCATGAGGGTGATTCCCAAGGCGAGGTAGGAGGCGAAGGAGGACTGGGCCAGATAGGCGATCCGGAAACCCCGGAGTAGAAGGATCATGAAGAGAAGGATGATGATGACAACGCCGATGAAACCCAGTTCCTCTCCAATGACGGAAAAGATGAAATCGGTGTGGGGGGCCGGGAGAAAGAAGAGCTTCTGCTGGCCGTTTCCTAATCCTCGTCCGAAGAGCTGCCCGGATCCCAGGGAGAGAAAGGACTGAATAATCTGGAAGCCCGTGCTCCTGGGATCTTTCCAGGGGTCCAGGAAGGCGATGAGCCGCCGGTATCGGTAGCCGGCATGGAAGACGGCGTAGAGGGCGAAGGGAAGGGCGGTGGCTCCCAGGATCCCCAGATGAACGAGCCTTGCCCCCGCGATAAAGAGAAAGGTGATGAGGAGAAGGGTTAGAAACATGGCGTTTCCGAAGTCGGGCTGGGGATAGATGAGGGCGATCAAAAGGCCGGTGATTAAGAGGACCGGCAGGAGCCCCTTTTTGAATTGCTTGATGGTGTCCTTCTTCTTGCTGAAGTAGTAGGCCATGTAGATAATAAGGCTTAGTTTGGTGAACTCACTGGGCTGAAAGGTAACGGGTCCCAGATGAATCCAGCGTCGGGCGCCCCCGACCTTGAATCCGATGCCGGGCGTGTAGACGAGGACGAGGAGAAAAATGGACGCGAAAAGGAGAGGATACGCAAGGGGCCTCAGGCGTCGGTAGTCGATCTTGCTCATGAAGAACATCATGAAGATGCCGAATAAACCGTAGATGAGCTGGCGCTTGAAGAAGAAAAGATTGTCCCCGTATTTTTGCTGGGCGAGGACGGCGCTGGCGCTGAAGACCATGATGAACCCGACCGTGGTCAGGGCGAGGACGGTGCCAAGGAGCAGAAAATCGATATGATTGCTGTCGCTATTCCGAAACATAGGGTATTTCTTCTCCCTTGGGTTTAAGTGAGGTGACAAGCGCGATGAATACCTCACCTCGTTCCTTGTAGTTTTCGAATTGATCGAAGCTCGCGCAGGCTGGAGAGAGGAGGATGGTGTCCCCCGTCCGGGCGAGCCTGTAGGCGGCGATGACCGCCTCTTCCATGGTTTCCACCTTTTGGGCAGGGGTCAGAGACTGGAAGGCCCGGGTAAAACGCTCGGCACTGTCGCCGAAGGCGATTACGGATTTCACCTTTTCCTTCACGACCCTGTCCAAGACCGTCAGGTTCCCTCCCTTCCAGAGGCCTCCCGCGAGCCAGATGATGGGCTTCGGGATGCTCTTCAACGCCCAAAGGGCCGCGTCCACATTGGTCGCCTTCGAGTCGTTGATGAACCGGATCCCGTTGATTTCGCCCACGAACTCCGTTCGGTGGGGCAGCCCCTTGAATTCACGTAGGGTCTTCGCGATGATCCCCGGCGCGACCCCCGCTTCGTGGGCGAGGAGGCCGGCGGCCAGCATGTCCGAAAGTAAGTGGACCTGCCGGACGGGAAGTTCGGTGACGGGGATTTTCAAGATATCGGTTTCAAACCGCCAGCGAAGCGCCTCATCCTTGATGTTTGCGACACAATCCGGGTCGTCGGAGTGTGAAAAGGTTTTGATATTGGCCTTGATGAAATCCGGACACCGGGGGCGTAAAGGCTCGTAAAGAACGAGGGTTTCTTCAGCCGTCATGTTCCTCGCGATGGCCCATTTGGCCTTATAGTAGTCCTCCAACGTGGGATGCCAGTCGAGGTGGTCAGGTTCCATGTTGAGAATCGCCGCAGCACGGGGGTGGATGTGTGGGGCGGTAGCCAGCTGGAAACTGCTGACTTCCAGGACGCCCCATTGGTATCCCTTCGGTGACGTGCAGGCGGTGATGAGGGGACGGCCGATGTTTCCCCCCACGAAGGTGTCGATACCGGCGTTTTTGAGCATGTCGCCTACCAGGGTCGTCGTGGTCGTTTTTCCGTTGGTTCCCGTGATGGCGATATAGGGAAAATCGATGAATTGAAGGGCCAGCTCCAATTCTCCCATGACGGGAATTCCCTCTTTTCTCGCCTTTTTGATCGGAGCGAGGCTGGGTGGGACACCGGGAGAGAGAAGGATGAGATCGGCGGCGAGAAAGAGTTCCTCGGGGTGCCCGTTCCAAACCGTTTTGACGGAAGGATGGGGGACCTGGTAGTCAGGGGGAGGGGAGCTTTTGTCGTTGAGCGTGACGATGGCACCCCTCTCGGCCAGAAACTCCGAGAGGGTGGTCCCCGTCTTACCCGCCCCGACGACTAAGATTTTTTTCCCTTTCAGTTCCATCCCTTTTCTACCTTATCTTCAGGGTGCTTATGGCGATAAGCCCCAGGAAGATGCTTATGATCCAGAAACGGACGATGATCTTTGGCTCCGCCCATCCCTTCAGTTCGTAGTGGTGGTGAATGGGGGCCATCTTGAAGACCCTTTTCCCGGTGAGTTTGTAGGAGGCCACTTGAATAATGACGGAGAGGGTCTCTATGACGAAGATACCGCCCACGATGATGAGTAAAAGCTCCTGTTTTGTCATGAGGGCGATGGTTCCGAGGGCCCCTCCCAGGGATAGGGAGCCGGTGTCTCCCATGAAGACCTGGGCGGGGTAGGTATTGAACCAGAGGAATCCCATGCTTGCCCCCACCATGGACCCGCAGAAGATGGAAAGCTCGCCCACCCCCTTGACGTAGGGGATGTTGAGGTAGCGCGAGATGATCGCGTGTCCCGCCAGGTAGGCGAAGAGTGTGTAGGTGGCGGCGGAGATCATGGTGGGACCGATGGCCAGTCCATCCAGCCCGTCGGTGAGGTTTACGGCGTTGGAGGTGCCGACGATGACGAAGATGCCCAGGAGGAGGTAGAAGTTTCCAATATCCGGGGAAAAGTTTTTGAAGAAGGGAAAGACCACCGTCGTGGGGAATCCCTGGACCCTCATCAGTATGAAGGTGCAGACGGCCGCCACAAGGACCTGGACAAGGATTTTCGAGCGCGCCGGAACCCCTTTCGAATTCTTTCTGCTCACCTTGAGGTAATCATCCACGAATCCCAAGAGGCCGAAACAAACGGTGACGAACAGGGTCATCCAGATGTACCGATTCGTGAGATTGGCCCAGAGAAGGGTGGGAACGATGATGGAGATGAGGATCAAGAGCCCCCCCATGGTGGGGGTGCCTTCCTTCTTCAGGTGAGAGGCGGGCCCGTCTTTCCGGATGGCCTGCCCGATCTGGTGGACCTTCAGACGTTTGATGAGATAAGGACCGAAGATGAAGCAGATGAGGAGGGCGGTGATCGTGGCATAGATGCATCGGAAGGTGATGTAGCGAAAGACGTTGAAGAAGCTGAAATGGGTGTGAAGGGGATAGAGGAGATGATACAGCATTACCGTTTCCTCCCCTTCAGTTTTGTATGGGAGAGAAGGACCTCGATCCACCGATCCATCTGGAGGCCGCGAGAGCCCTTTACGAGGATCATCACCCGTTTGTCGAGATGGCGGGAAAGGTGGTCAAGGAGCGTGGCCTCGTCGTCGAAGAAAAAGATATTCTCCTCCGGGAAGCCGTTCTCAAGGGCGCCCTTGCGAATCGAGTCCCGGAAGTCTCCCGTGACGCCCAGTATCTTGATGCCTTGTCTCGCGCATTCGGTCCCTACCTCTTTGTGGAAAGAGGCGGCCTTTTCCCCGAGTTCCAGCATATCTCCCAGCAGGGCGATGGTTACGTAGCGGGGGTTGAACATGGCCAGGGTCTGGAGGGCCAGCTTGGTCGCCTCGGGGTTGGCGTTGTAGGTGTCGTCGAGGATCACGGAACCGGATGCCGTCGGGATCTGTTCGAGCCGTCCCTTGGGTGGATGGAAGGCCTCCAGGGCCTCTTTGGCCGCCCGGAGCGGGATGCCTTCCGAGACCCCGAGGGTTGCGGCGGCCAGGGCGTTCTTGACCTGGTGAAGCCCGAGGAGCCGGAGGGAGATGTTCACGCTTTCACCTTTCACGGCAAGCGTGAAACGGGTTCCTTCCAGCCCCAGGGGGGTGATACCTTCTGCGCGGACCTGCGCGTTCTTGCCGCTTCCGTAGGAAATCGTCGGCCATTCCCCCATCAGGGGGATCTTTCCGATGTTTTCATCGTCCAGGTTCACGCACCGGAGGGCGTCTTTGGGGGCGCGCCAGAAGAGGGCGCTCTTTTCGATGCGAACCCCGTCCAGGGTCTTGAAACGTTCAAGGTGGACGGGGGCGATGTTTGTGATGAGGGCACAGTTTGGCTGAACGATCTCCGTGAGGAGGGAGATTTCGCCGGGGATGTTGGAGCCTAACTCGATGACGGCTGCCTCTGTTTCCTGTCCGATCCCGAGGAGGGTTTTGGGGACGCCGACCCGGTTGTTTTCATTCTTGTCTGTTTTGGCCACGCGGTATTTCTTCGCGAGGATGGCCGCGGCCATCTCCTTCGTCGAGGTTTTCCCCATGGATCCCGTAAGGGCCAGGAATCTGGTTTTCAGTTTCTTTCTATAAGCGTTGGCGAGCGTTCCATAGGCGGCAAGGGTATCCGGGACGAACAGGCACGGGGTTGTGTTATTGCAGGGAACGGGGTCCTGGGCGAGGACGGCGCCGGCCCCTTTCTCAAGCGCCGCGGGCACGAACTGATGACCGTCGAACCTCGATCCTTTCAGGGCGATGAAGAGTTCTCCCCGCTTCAGGGTTCGACTGTCGGTGCTGATCCCCGTCAGCCTTGGCAGCCTCTTCGGGAGCCGGTTCGGGATGGCACCTGTGGTCCGGATGACTTCCATGATCTCCCAGTTCATCCTTTTCGCCCTTGCCTCTCGGAGATCGCCTCTTGCGCCACGAGGGCGTCCGAGAAGGGGATTTTTGCCGTTCCGATGATTTGGTAGGGTTCGTGACCCTTCCCGGCGATGAGAACGATGTCGCCGGGAGCGGCCGCACGAACGGCAAGTCGAATAGCCTCTTTCCTGTCCGGGATCACGATGACCCCTTTCGCCCCCGAGAGGAAGGCCTCTTCGTTGATTGAAGGGAGGGCCTTGATTCCCGCCTCGATTTCACTGAGGATGCGCAGAGGGGGTTCCGAGCGGGGGTTGTCGTTGGTTAGGATAACGCTGTCCGAGAGCTCTTCCGCGATCCTTCCCATCTTCGGCCGTTTCTTTTTGTCTCTGTCTCCTCCGCACCCAAAGACCGTGATGACGCAGCCCCTTGTGAGGGGACGAATGCTTTGAAGGACGTTTTTCAGGGCGTCGGGGGTGTGCGCGTAGTCGACTAACACGGTGATCCCAAGCCGGTTTTCCACCGGCTGGAGGCGACCTGGAACCATCACGTTTTTTAACCCTTCCTGGATTGCCCGGAGGGATACGTTCAAGGATAAGGACGCGGCGATGGCGGCCAGCAGGTTCATTTGATTGTGCCGGCCGACGAGGATGGAAGAGACGGAGAGGGTGCCTCGGGGAGTTTGAACCTCCATGGAGATCCCCGACGCGTCTATTTCCGTCTTGACGGGATGGACATCCGCCTCGCTTCTCGTTCCATACGTGATGAGAGGAAACGATGTCAGTTCTTTCGCAAGCTGTTTCCCATAAGGGTCATCGATGTTGATGATAGCCTGTTTGTTCCGTTTCTCACTGAGGGCCAGGTGTCGCGTAAAGAGGGTTTTCTTGGTTTCGAAGTAGTCTTCCATGGTGTGATGGAAGTCGAGATGGTCTTGTGAGAGATTCGTCCAGACGGCCACGTCGAAGTGGCACCCGTCGACGCGGTGGAGGGCCAGGGCGTGGGAAGACACCTCCATGACGACGGCCTGGATCCCGTCTGCGAGCATCTCGTTTAGGGTGCCTTGGAGGGTTAACGGATCGGGTGTCGTTGTCTTCGCCTCGATGGTTTTCCCTCGGAAGCGGTAATTGATGGTGCCCATGACGCCCGGGGGAACGCCCTCTTTTGCGAGGACGGATTCGAGTAGATAGGTCAGGGTCGTTTTGCCGTTGGTGCCTGTGATGCCGATGAGCGTCATCTGTTTGGAGGGATTCCCATAGAAATTCGCCGATAAGATGGCCAGGGCCTCGCGTGAGTCGGGAACCTGGATGAAGAGAACGTGCGGGTCGGGCGGAATCCAGGCGGGGTCTTCAAGCACGATGCAGGAGGCCCCTCGGCGGATGGCGTCGGGGATGAAGGTGTGGCCATCCACGGAAAACCCCCGGATGGCCACGAAGAGGTGGTTGGGTTTCACGTCTTTTGAGTTGTGCGTGATCCCGGTGACTTTTATATCCTCCGGCCCCTTCTTTGAGATGGAAGGGGGGAGTCCCGGAAGGAGGGCTTGTATGGACCATGTTGGGGGGGATAACATGGGGTCCTCTTTTAAGAGGGAAAGGTGAACCATACCGAACACCTCCCTCCGGGCGAAACGGGCGTCCCCGGTTTGGGGGACTGGCGTATTGCCTGCCCGTTTCCTTTCAAGGTTAGGTTGACGCCGTGACGGGCGCCCCAACGGATAACGCTCCGCATGCTCATGCCGGAGAAATCGGGGAGCAGTATCTTTTCAGAACTCGAAGTCTTTTGTGTTTTTGGAGCGTTGACGATTTTTCCCTGGTGAGCCCTGTCGGGTTTTCCGGTTGTCACGACCCCCGGTGCCGAAAAGGGGTGTGAGATAGCCACAAGGGGGATCTCCTGGACTTTGGGCGCGACGTTCATGTATCTGAGGATCCTTGTGGCCATGGCCTTGAAGGCTGGAGCCGCCACGACACCCCCGTAAGGGATTCCCTTGGGTTCATCGATGACCACGAGAATCGTGATTCTCGGGTCCTCTGCCGGAACGAACCCGACAAAGGAGCCGATAAACTTCGTGGGATCGTATCCTCTCTTCCCGTCCGTTCTTGGCTTTTGTGACGTGCCGGTCTTTCCGGCGACCTGGAAGCCTTCGATGGCGGCGCGTGTCGCGGTTCCCCCCTCGGAGGTGACTCCCACCATGAAAGAGGTGAGGAGATGGGCGGTTTGGGGCGAAATGACCTTGCGAACCCGGACCGGCTGATGGACGAGAAGCGGCATTCCCTGGGCGTCGACGATTTTCTTTACGATGTAGGGCTTCATCAGGATTCCCCCGTTGGCGATGGCCGAGACGGCGGTTGCGATCTGCAGGGCGGTGACGGCGATACCCTGGCCGAAAGACATCGTGGCGAGGGAAATGGGGGGTAGATTTTTCAGGGGCTGCATTACGCCCGGGGATTCCCCGGGAAGGCCGATGCCGGTTTTTTGCCCGAAACCAAATTTCCTGTACGTCGTGTAGACGATGTTTTTGCCGAGGTGCGTCCCGATCTTGGCCGCGCCGATGTTGCTCGAATATTTGATGACCTCTGAGAGTTTGAGATATTTGTGCGGGTGGACGTCATGAATCGTGTATTTGCCTATCTTGAAGTGGCCGTTTTCGCAGGAGATTGTTTCCGTTCCTTTGTATCTTTTGCTTTCGAGGGCGGCCGCCACCAGGAAAGGTTTGAACATGGAGCCCGGCTCGAAGAGGTCCGTCACCGTTCGGTTCCGTCGCCTGTTGAGGCTGGTGCCCCGTTCTGGACGGCGGTTCGGGTTGAAAAAGGGATAATTCGCCATCGCCAGGACCTCTCCCGTGTTGGGATTCATGACGATTGCCATTCCGCTTTTGGCCCGGTGTTTGACGACGGCCCGGGCGAGTTCTTCCTCTACGATGTGTTGAATGGTTTCGTCGAGCGTGAGGTAGACATGATGGACTTTCGAGGTGGCGAAGGCCTCCTGTTTTCTCATGATGATGGGGTTTCCCTTGGCGTCCCTCGCTACAAGGAGGCGCACCGGTTTCCCCCTCAGATATTTGTTGTACTTCAATTCGATGCCGTCCAGACCAATACCGTCGATATTGCAGTAACCGATGCATTGGGCCGCCAAGGAGCGGCAGGGATAGAACCGCTTCGGTTCGGGGATGCTCCCCAGTCCCCGAATCTTCAGTTTCTCTATCTTTTCTACCTTTCTCGGCTCCTGTTGCCGGGCGAGCCAGACGAAGGATGATTTCCGCCGGAGTTTTTTGTAAAAGATTTTCCGAAGCTTGTAATAGGATTGCCGGGGTGACCTCAGGATCTTGGCGATGATCCTTGCCGTCTTCCTTTTTTCGGGCACCTTGCTGGGATGCGCGTAGAGGGAAAGGGTCATGGTACTGACGGCTAACTGGTTTCCGTTTCTATCGAAGATGATTCCCCGGTCCGGGGAAAGCCGTATGGTACCGAAGTGTTGGCGGGTTGCCATTTTCCTCAGGTCGGAGCCGGAGAGGATCTGGAGCTGAAAGGCCCGGATGATACAGACCACGAATAGTAATTCTACGATGATGAAAACGAAGAGAAGTCGAAACTGATACGCCTTGTTTGTGTTGACCTTCTTCATTGTTCTTCTTCAATCGTAATGATCTGGGTTCGGGTTAAAGGTGACAGATGAAATTTCTTTCTTGCCAGGGCCTGGAGCTTGCTGTCGTCCAGGAGGGAGGCCTTCAGGATCATCAGGTTTCGTTTCTCGATCTTGAGCATCTTCTCCTGGTGCTTGAGTTGTGCCATTTGGTATCCCACGTGGATGAAACCTATGTGTACCCATACATTTATCAGCAAAAGGAGGATGAGGAGCAGAATGAGAGAGGCAAGGGCAATGCTTTTGGCCGGATTTTTTTTGGGAATGTGAAGGGCCTTGCTGGCCAGCGTTCCCGCCCTCGGCCAGGAGATGGTGTGGTTCGTGTAGGTTGGGTTTGATGCCTTCATCCCTATTCTCTCTCTATGGCGCGGAGTTTCGCGCTTCTTGCCCGGGGATTTCGGCGCGTTTCGTTTTTCGATGGCTGAATGGGTTTGCGGGTGAGAATTCGGAATTTCTCGGCTCCGAAGGCCTCCGGATCTTTTTCGGCCTTGCGGAAAGTCTGTTTCACGACCCGGTCCTCGAGGGAATGAAAGCTGATAACCAGCATTCGACCGCGCGGGGCGAGAAGGGATAACCCCGCGTGAAGCCCCTCTCTGAGGGCCTCCAATTCTTGATTGACGAAGATTCTCAAGGCCTGGAATGTTTTGGTTGCCATGTGCCGCCTGCCGTGGCGTGCCTTGGCGGGGATGGCGCGTTTGATGGCGGAGACCAGGTCCTTTACCTGCCTGAAGGGCGTGGTCTTTCTCGTCTCGACGATTTCCTTGGCAATGGCGGCGGCCCAGCGCTCTTCCCCCAACCGAAAGAGGATGTTGCGGATTTCTTCCTCGGAGAAGGTGTTGAGGATATCTGCCGCTGTGAAGGGGGCTGATTCGTCCATTCTCATGTCGAGGGGATCCCCCGGGATCCTAAAGCTGAAGCCCCGGTGCCCATGTTCCAGTTGATTGGAGGACATGCCAAGATCCATGAGGATCCCGTCGATCTTTGAAATGTGTTCCGAGTTACAGATCTGCTTCATCTCACTAAAATTTCCACGAACGAGTTTAACCCGTTCGCCAAAGTCCTTGAGGGTTTCTCTTGCGATTTTTAAGGCGTCAGGGTCGCGATCGATTCCAATCAAAAAGCCGTCGGGCGCAGAGGCGTTCAAAAGCATCTTGGCGTGCCCACCTCCTCCGAGTGTGGCATCTATATAGATCCCCCCGGGTTTGCAACCCAGGTGTTCCAGAACCTCTCTGGTCAATATGGGGATGTGACGGGATTCCAAGGGTGTCATTCAAATGTGTATTCCTCCAAAGGTTACAACCCCAACTGGGAGATGGTTTCGCTGATGGCGTCGATATTGTTTGTGAGATTCTCCATTTCCTCGTTCCAGCGCCTTTTGTCCCAGATTTCAATCTTTTTCAGGGCCCCGAGAAGTACGACCTCTTTCTCCAGTCCCGCATACTTTCTCAAGGGCTGCGGGATGAGGATCCGGCCTTGGTTGTCGAGAGAGCATTCCGCGGCGCTGGAGAAGAAAAATCTTACGAAAGCGCGATGTTCTTTATTGAACATGGAGATCTTGCTGGCCCTGTTTTCCAGTTCGATCCATTCGGAGTAGGGAAGCAGGAGGAGACAATGATCGAAGTTGGTAACGAATACACGGGAGTCGTCGTATTTTTGAAGGAGGATTTCCCTAAAACGGACGGGGATACTGATGCGACCTTTTGGGTCTATGTTGTTTTCGTATCTCCCCCGAAACATCCCTTTCCCCCAGTGTGGTTACCACTTTTCCCCACTTTTTACCACTATAGAGGCAATAAACCACTTTTTTTGGGATTTGTCAAGAAAAAAAACACATTTTTTTATGAAATTTCGTGAAATTGCGCTTTATGCCGTGAAATTGGGGGAAAGACTTTTGGAGGCGTGAACTTCGATGGAAATTGGTGGCTCGTTTTCCGCTTTCGAAAAAGGGGCCAATGGCGGAGAGGTGGCCTTAACTCATTGACATTGTTCACACGAAGGTTATATCCTCCTCACAGGGAGATAGACGCGATGAAGATTATGATTGACGCGCGAAGTGTGGATGTCCGGCAGTCTGGGGTTGGAAACTACGTGACGCACCTGATCCAGGGGTTGAAGACCGTCGACAGTAGAAACCGTTATGTTTTGATGGTGACTCGGAAGCAAATGAAGGCCTTTCCCGATTTCTTCAGAGAATTCGATAACTATACGGTACCTTTTTCGAGCGAAAATCATGTCCTTGGAGATCCATGGGAATTCTTCGTCTTACCTGGAGCCCTTAAGAAAACCTCGGTCAATCTGTTTCATGGGCCGGCCTTCATGGCTCCTCCCCTTCATAAGCGTTTTAAGTCGGTTGCCACGATTCACGACCTGGTGGCCTTTCATCATCCCCACACGATTCCCACGAAGTATGCTTTCTATATGCGCTTCCTGATAAAACTCATGATTCGTAAGGTGGATGCGATTATCACGGACTCGGAATTCATCCGTAATGAGATTATCAAGATGTTTCGTGTGGATGCCGGAAGGGTTTTCACGGTGCCCATATCGGTTTCGGAAATCTTCAAGCCGGTCGAAGATTCGGGGAAGATAGAGGAATTGAAAAAGAGGTTTGGTATCAAGAAGAAATATTTTCTTCATGTTGGCAACATAGAGCCCAGGAAGAACCTTATCAACCTGTTCCACGCGTGCGATATTGTCTGGGATAAATTGGGGAAGGATTTTCAGCTTGTCGTGGTAGGAAAGAGGGGCTGGTTGTATGGTGAGATCTTCGAGACCTTAAAACGGGCGAAATTTGCTGCCGATGTGGTCTTTACCGGGTATGTCCGGGACAAGGATATCCCGGTTCTATACAGCGGCGCGGAATTCTTTGTTTTTCCATCACTCTATGAGGGTTTTGGCCTCCCGATACTGGAGGCGATGCGGTGTGGGGTTCCGGTAATCGCCTCCCACGTGGCCTCGCTGCCGGAGGTGGGGGGAGACGCGGTATTCTATGTGGATCCTTACGATCCGAAAGACATCGCGGAGAAGATGCTGACATTGGCTTATGATACCTCGTTGAGGGAAAGGCTCAAAGAGAGGGGTTTCCTCCAGGCTTCCCGTTTCTCATGGGAAAAGACGGCAAGAAAGACCCTGGATGTGTATGAGGCGGTAGGGTGAGACGGTGCGAGTCGGGATAGATGTCAGGAAGGAGTGGGATGGCGGAATCGGTCGGTATATCCGGAATCTCGTCAGCGGTCTTTTGGGATCGGATGAGATCGAGAGGCTTCATGCCTGGGCCAAACCCGACTCTGATTTGTTGAACCTGGATGTCGGGAATTTCAAACCCCATCTGGAGAAGGCGCGTCTTTACGGGCTCTGGGAACAAATTTCCCTTCGAATGAAGGTGAATCGGATCCCTCTCAACCTCTTCCACGCTCCCCACTATGTGATTCCGATCGGATTAAAGGTCCCATTGGTTGTGACGATCCACGATGTCATCCATCTCGTTTTTCCTAAAAGCCCCCTGCATAAGCGATATGCCATTGCGCAGTTGCGGTATGCAATCCGGAGCGCGGCCGCGGTTATCACGCCCTCTTCCTTCAGCCAGGAGGAGTTGCAGCGCTTTTTCCCCGAGGCGAAGGGGAAGACGATTGCCATCCTGCATGGCCTCGAGGACAGTTTTTTTCGTGAACCTACTGCTGGAGACGGAGAGATTGAGCAAGCACTTCGCCTGCCGCAGCGCTACCTCTTATACGTGGGAAACCACAAGCCACACAAGAACCTTGAACAGTTGCTCGAGGTTTGCCGGGAGATTTTTAAGGATGATCCGGATCTCTTTCTCTGTGTCACGGGGAATAAGGGGGACGAGGGAGGAAGACTCTACCGTGCGGCTGCGCGACTTGGGCTTGGGGAGCGAATTCGGTTTTTGGGAAATCTTGAGAACGATGCCCTGCGGGTTTGTTACAGAAAGGCCCTCTGTTTCGTGTTTCCGTCTCTTTACGAGGGGTTCGGGTTTCCTCCCTTGGAGGCGATGGCTTCGGGCACGCCCGTGGTCGCGTATCGAGTGGCGTCTCTTCCCGAGGTCGTCGGGGAAGACGGAATCCTCATCCCCAAAGGGGAAGTGAAAAGGTTTTACGAGGTCGTTCGGTTACTTGTAGGAGACGCCGAGCAGAGGAAGGAGTGGGGACGTAAGGGGCGTGCGCGCGCGAAAAGATTCACTTGGGAAAGTGCGATAGGGGAGCACCTCGCCGTTTATCGGAAAATCCTGTCACAAGGCTCAGTTTAAGATTCCCTTGAAATTTGTTATAAAGGCGTGAGTTGTCATCAGAAGCTCCAAAAAGGTGAAAGAGTGTGAAAGTAGCGCTTGTCCATGACTGGTTGACGGGGATGCGGGGAGGAGAACGGTGTTTAGAGCAGTTCTGCCGTATGTTCCCCGACGCCGATATATTTACTTTGTTCCATTTCAAAGGGAGCGTCAGCCCTGTCATCGAGAAACATTCCATCAAGACTTCTTTCTTGCAGGGGTTTCCTTTTATCAAGA